>CAZXNN010000513.1:0-2644 GCA_964641915.1 uncultured Nitrospira sp.
AATCCCATCGCAGATAGCCCTCCTCCTGGAACTGCTGCACATGTTTCGGGGCGGAGCCGCCGGCACCAGTTTCAAAGAGACCGCCGCCGTTCAACAACGGAACGATCGACAGCATCTTGGCGCTGGTTCCGATTTCGAGGATCGGGAACAAATCCGTGAGGTAATCGCGCAGCACGTTCCCCGTGACAGAAATCGTGTCCTTCCCTTCCCTAATCCGCTCAAGCGACAGACGTGTTGCATCAGCAGGAGTCATGATCCGGATGTCGAGACCCTGAGTATCATGATCCTTCAAGTAGGTTTCGACCTTCGTAATCAATTGTGCGTCGTGGGCTCTCGCCTTGTTCAACCAGAAAATGGCCGGTGCGCCCGTCGCCTTCGCACGTGTCACTGCCAGCTTGACCCAGTCACGAATCGGCGCATCCTTCACCTGGCACATGCGCCAGATATCGCCTTCTTCTACCTGGTGTTCCAGCAATGTCTTCCCTGAGGCATCCACCACACGGATCGTGCCGTTGCCGGGCGCCTTGAAGGTCTTGTCGTGGGAGCCGTACTCCTCGGCTGCTTGCGCCATCAGACCGACGTTGGGCACACTGCCCATCGTCTTCGGATCCAGAGCACCGTGCTTCTTGCAGAAATCGATGACTTCGCGATAGACCGGCGCATAGCTGGCATCCGGAATGACGCACTTCGCATCCGCCGCTTTACCGTCAGGACCCCACATCCGGCCGCTGTCGCGAATGACCGGGGGCATGGAGGCGTCGATGATAATGTCGCTGGGGACGTGCAGATTGGTGATGCCCTTGTCGGAGTTCACCATCGCCATCGGAGGCCGCTGCTTGTATACAGCCTGAATGTCGGCTTCGATCGCTTTGCGCTGATCCTCGGGCAAAGCCTTGATCTTCGTATAGAGATCGCCCAGACCGTTGTCCGGATCCACGCCCAACTTTTTGAGCGTCTCGCCGTGCTTCGCGAACACATCCTTATAATAGACTGTCACGGCATGACCGAAGATCTTGGGATCCGAGATCTTCATCATGGTGGCCTTCATGTGGAGAGAGAACAGCACACCCTGCTTGGCCGCGTCCTGAATCTGCTCTTCGAGGAACGTGCGCAAGGCCTTGACGCTCATAAAGGTCGCGTCGATCACTTCCCCGGCCTGCAAGGCCACTTTCGGCTTGAGCACGGTGGTTTTGCCGTCCTGACCCACGAATTCGATCTTGGCATCCGTCGCCGCCGTCGTCGTCATCGACTTCTCGTTCGAGAAGAAATCTCCGCCCTTCATATGGCTAACATGCGTCTTGGAGTCCGCGCTCCAGGCACCCATCTTATGAGGATGCTTTCGAGTATGGGCTTTCACTGAAAGCGGCGCACGGCGGTCGGAGTTGCCTTCGCGCAGCACCGGATTGACCGCACTGCCTTTGACTTTATCGTAGCGAGCCTTGATGTCTTTTTCCTTATCATCCTTCGGGTTCTCAGGGTACAGCGGAAGCTTGTAACCTTGGCCCTGCAGCTCCTTGATCGTCTCCTGCAACTGGGGAAGCGAGGCGCTGATATTCGGCAACTTGATGATATTGGCTTCCGGCTGCTTTGCCAGTTCGCCCAATTCAGCCAGCGCATCCGGCTGCCGTTGCTCCGGCGTCAGAAATTCCGGGAACACCGCAATAATTCGTCCAGCCAGCGAGATATCCCGCAATTCGACCGCCACTCCCGCCGCCTTGCTGAAGGCATTGATGATCGGCAAGAACGAATAGGTCGCAAACATCGGCGCTTCATCGGTCTTCGTGTAGATAATCTTGTCAGCTTTCGTGCTCATGATTCTCCCTCTTTCCCCTACTTGTTAGTTCAGCGCGTTCAACGCTGAACCAGCCTTGAACCAAGCGATCTGTTGCTCGGTGATGCTGTGGTTCGCCTGGATGGTGAGCGCGCTGCCATCCGTCTTGTGTATCGTCACCTGCACCGGCTTGCCGGGAGCCAAGCTGCTCAGCCCCGTCTCACTGATACGGTCCTGCTGCTCGATCTTCTCGTAATCCTTCGGGTCAGCGAAGGTCAACGCCAAGATCCCCTGTTTTTTCAAATTCGTTTCATGGATGCGTGCGAAGCCTTTGACCAGCACGACTTTGACGTTCAAAAATCGCGGCGACATCGCCGCATGCTCGCGACTGCTACCCTCGCCATAGTTCTCGTCACCCACCACGACTGAACCGATTCCCTTCGCCTTGAAGGCCCGGGCAATCTGCGCGATGGTCAGGTTCGACTCGCCGGTGAGAACATTGGTCCCCTTGCCCGGCTCGGACGAAAACGCGTTATTGGCGCCCAGGAACATATTGTCGCTGATCTTGTCCAAGTGGCCGCGGAACTTCAGCCAGGGACCGGCCGGCGAAATATGGTCCGTGGTCGTCTTCCCCTTGGTCTTGATCAACAGCGGCAACTTCTCGAAGTCCTTCCCGTCCCAACGGGGGAACGGCTGCAAGAGCTGCAAGCGCTCGCTGGTCGGCGGAATATCGACGGTGAGCCCATCGCCATTCTCGGCCGGAGCGACAAATCCTTCTTCGCCCTTCGCAAAGCCCTTCGCAGGAAGTTCTTCTCCCTGAGGTGGTTCCAGCTTGAACTCCTTCCCATCCGCACCCTTGAGCGTGCCATTAAC
>CAZXNN010000514.1:0-2634 GCA_964641915.1 uncultured Nitrospira sp.
AACTTTGTAACAGAAGAAATAGAGAGATTCGCTCTCCCACCTCCGCCCCGACCCCCAAGGTGACCAGATTTATCCCTTCTGTGCCTTTGGTTCTTCTCCCTTTGTTTCAGCGTTACAAGTTACAGACCACCCCGATCACTCCCAGCAATCGGCCCGCCAGGCTTCAACAATCATCGCCATCGCCAGCGTGTCGAGCTCACAGTAGCGAAGCAGGGCGGACTTGATTCGCTCCCGCGTCTGAGCATCCATCTTCTCGAACTGAAGTCGGGCATAAGCCGTGGCTGCGGCACCGCCTTCCGCAATGATGCTGTCGTCGCCGACTTCAACATCCACACCCTCGGGCAGCATGTCACGCGCCATCGCTTTCAGCCGGCCATAGGGATCCGACACCGTGCCGTCGGCAGAGACATCGATCCACGCGAATCCTTCAGGCGAGGTGAAGTTCAGACTCGTCATCCCGCCGGCGGCGCCGTAAATTGGTTGGCTGTAACGATCCTTCAGGAGCCCTGAACCTTTCAGGATCGCGGGCAGGACCTTCTTGATCGAGCTGCTTCCTTGGGTATCCGGGTGGAAATAGGCTTTTCCGGCGAGGTCGCAAAGATCGACCATTGCCCGATCTCCGCCCTTAGTAAGTTTTCCCAGGAAGCTCAGCAGTTCTTCCCGGTCATCCGGTGGGCTGTCGTCCTCCATCAGCTGCCTGCCAATGGCGTTCAGAATCGTGTTTTCGTGATGACTCCACATAAAGATCGTGCCGTCGTCACCGTCGAGCTCACGCATCAGCGCCCGGGCAAACGTGTAGTTCGGAAGAATGCCCGGTTCCGCGCACAGAAACTGGCCGACATGGCGGATTTCACCATTTTTGTCCATCACGTGATGGGAAAACTGGAAGGCGAGCGACTCGTACGGTCGCATCCCGGCATGGAAAGGCAATGCAACCGCCGCCGTCTCGAAATCAATGTAATGGTAGGGGAAGCGCCATTCCGCCATCGCGCTGCGAACAAGCGTCGTGTCGAGGTAGTAGCCCTGATCACGGTCTTCGACTGGGAGGCCGGCCACCTGCAACCATTGCCTTTGCTTGATCGACAGACCGTCCGGACCCGGTTCTTCATCGAAGTCCCCGAGGTCGTCTTTTTGGACCTGCGACAGCTTGAAGACGCCCTGGTCGATCAGGCTTTGCTTGCGGCGACTGTTGTACAAATCAAGGACCGTGCCGGCGGCAAAATCTGCATCGGACCAACCGAGCGCTTCTTTCCAGCACTCGCGAAATCCGCTTGCAAGATTACTATCTGCCGGCGCATCGAACTGGCATTTACCGCAATGCGCGCCGATCTGTGCAGCCACCGGTTTATCAGCCCCATAATGATTGGCCCAAAGGTTGGCCGCCTCGGCAAAGCGAAGGGGACCGCCGGGAAATGCCAGAGGCGATGCCAGGATGTCGGCAACCGACGGGGAGACATCAACCTTGGCCAGGAGCAACTCAGCCAGGGCCTTGCCATCGACACCTGGCGGGATCGTGGTTTCAACCTCACGATCTGGCAGGATCCGGAACATTTGGTTGATCCCACCAACCGGGGCAACTTGAGCTTTGTCGGGCATCATCAAGAAAGTCTTGATCACCGCATCCGGGAAGGCTTGTTGCAGAACCCAATATTGGAAAGCGGCGTCCTGAAAATAAGGGAGCATGTCCGACCGGATGCCGCCCCTGGCGCCGAAAAGTTCAGGTTTTTCGGAGTTGAAAGATTTGGCCTTCACTTCAATCAGTTCGAAGCTGTTGCCGTCTTTCACAAGCACGTCGATGCGGATGAAGAAGTTGCCGACGCGGATTGCCGGTTCGAAAAGAACGACGCGGTCGCGGGCCAGAAGGGCCATGGTGGCGGCCTCGGCGGCGGCATGATCCGTATCTCGGATCTCGATTCCATCTGGATAGCGCAGCTTCGCCAGGGCGCCCACCTGGTAGCCGCCTTCTGCCAGCATCTCAAGGAAGGAATCCTCGAGCATCATGTCTTGGTAGAGGGACTTCTTGCCGGTGTAGAACAGCTTCCGCGGACACTCGACCGCCAGCTTGAAGCGGGATTTGGTCAGATAGCGCGGCTTGCTAGGCAGCATGACTGGGTTCCCAGTATCGTTGGGCATTTTAGTGCCCTCCGGTATGCGTTGCGAACCAGGAATTGAGGCACGCCCAGGCCGCGAAAAAACCGGAATCGCCGCGCTTTTTCTCACGGATCGCGGCGATCAGATTGATGATCGCAGATCCCGTGAGCAGGGCAAAACCGAGCATCGGGATTCCGGTCGCCAACGCGACGCCGCCGGCGACGGATGCCAGTTTCGGGACTTGTTGAAACAGAGTGGGGTAGGGCATGGAACCTCCGAGAAGCGCGTTACGGGCAATTGCGCTTGGGAGGCCGGGAATGGCATGCCCAAGCTCGTCAGTTGGACGAGCTGGCTATATGAATGGGGTGGGGCTGGTTCAAAATCATTTCTTCATCATGTCAACACGTAGAGGAGTTGTCAAGGAATTTTGGTATAGATTTTGGTATAACAACGATTTATGTTCTGTATAGGCTATTGATTCTATTTATTAACACACTGGCGCATCATCGGCGTGTGCTTGGAGAAGTCGTCTAGTGGCTTGAC
>CAZXNN010000515.1:0-2632 GCA_964641915.1 uncultured Nitrospira sp.
GTCATCAGGTCGTTAAAGTGGTGTGGGCTGAGCTCTGTGACATGATGGGCCGTGAGAAGGCGGGTTTGGCCCTCCATTCTCAACCGCCCACCGTGGTGATGATGGTCGGGTTGCAAGGCGCCGGAAAAACGACGACCTGCGGGAAGCTGGCCAGGCTTTTCAAGGGCCAGGGGAAGCGGGTGCTCGTAGTGGCCGCGGAGCCGCGGCGACCGGCTGCGGGCGATCAGCTCAGCAGTCTTGGCCGTGATCTTGGGATTGAGGTTCATCGCGTCGACAAAACGCAGGCCACTCAGTCGGACGTTGTGCGGATCTGCCAGGCGGGGGTCGAGCGTGGACGCGAGCAGGGATTTGACCTGGTCGTCCTTGATACCGGCGGTCGCCTGCATATTGATGACGGGTTGATGGGAGAGCTGGTTGCCGTGAAGACGGCGGTCGCGCCGCATGAGATCTTGCTGGTTGCCGATGCGATGACGGGTCAGGATGCCGTCACGATGGCCACCCAGTTCGATCAGAAGGTGGGGCTCACCGGGGTGATCCTAACGAAGGTCGAAGGTGATGCTCGTGGTGGGGCGGTCTTATCCATCCGTGCAGTCACCGGTAAGCCGATTAAGTTTCTCGGGGTGGGCGAAAAGCTGGATGCGCTGGAAGTGTTTCATCCGGATCGGATGGCCTCCCGGATCCTCGGGATGGGCGATGTCCTTTCGCTGATTGAGAAGGCGCAGGCAACGTTTACGCAAGAGCAGGCCGAAGAAGCGCAGCAGCGCCTGACCAGCAACAGCTTTACGCTTGAGGATTTTCGCAAGCAGATGGCCCAGATGAACAAGTTGGGTTCGCTGGAGCAGATTCTCGGTATGTTGCCGGGCGGACAGAAGTTGAAAAGTGTGATCGAGGGGGACAAGCCGGAGCGCGAGATGAAGCGGGTGACGGCGATGATTGACTCGATGACGACCCGTGAGCGGCGTGACCATACCATCATCAATGGCAGCCGGAAGAAGCGGATTGCTCGCGGCAGCGGCGCGAGTGTGCAGGAAGTGAATCGTCTGATCAAGCAATTCTTGTCGGCGAAGAAATTGGCAAAGGCCATGACGGGGACAGGGGGGCGGCGCCAATTGGCCCAACTCATGCGCTCCATGTAGCGAGATGTATTCATTCACCGTGTTGGACGGTTTTTCAAAGGAGGGCAGTCGTGGCAGTTCATCTCAGATTGGCTCGGACAGGCAGACATAAGCGGCCGATGTATCGGTTGGTAGCGGCGGATTCCCGGAAGGCCCGCGACGGACGGTTCCTGGAAATTCTCGGCATTTTCGATCCGCTCAAGGAACAGGGTCTTCCGGATGTGAAGCAGGACCGGGTGTTGACCTGGTTGCATCATGGAGCCCAGCCTTCAGTGACCGTGCGGACCTTGTTGCGTCGGTCCGGTCTCTGGAAGCAGTTTGAAGCAGAGAAAGCAGCGAAGAAGAAGGCCTAGGGACCATGGTGGCCGAACCGGTCGAGCTGGTCACAGTAGGACGGATCGAACGGTCCTTCGGCGTCAGGGGCGAGGTGAAGGTGCGTTCGCTCAGCGATGTGCCTGGTCGATTGGAGTCATTGGGAGCCGTGAGTCTCCTGGGAATCAATGGAAAGACCTGGGACACGCGGGTGACGCATATTCGGCCTGCGGGGCAGGGATATATTCTCGGGTTTGAAGGCCTGACTTCCCCCGAGGAAGCCGGGCTGTGGCGCGGCGGGTTGATTCAAATCCCGAAAGGCAGTGCGCCTCCATTGCCGCAGGGGCAATACTATGAATGCGATCTCATTGGCTTGCGAGTGCAGGATGAACAGGGTAACGGTATTGGGACGTTGACCGACATCTGGGAATTAACCGGCAATCATGTGTTTGTGGTGCAGGATGGGAGCAAGGAAACGCTCATCCCCGCAGCGCGCGAATTGGTTGTGGCCGTTGATTTGCTGCAGCGGGTGATGACCGTACATATGATCGAAGGGTTGGGAGCGTGACGTGTTGCGCATCGACGTTCTGACATTGTTCCCCGAAATGATTCTGCAGGCGGTGGGGCATAGCATGCTCAAGCGTGCGCAAGAGAAGGGATTGCTGGCCATCCGGGCGCATAATCTTCGTGACTACACGATGGATCGCCACAAGGTTGCAGACGATGTTCCCTATGGCGGCGGTGCGGGGATGGTCATGAAAGCGGAGCCGATCCTGCGCGCGGTGGATGGGTTGCGTGCCAGTGCTCAGTCCACCGGTGAAGAGATTCGTTTGATGTTTCCTTCGCCCCAGGGGCGAATCTTTACGCAGGACTATGCGAAAGACCTGGCCGCCGAGCCTCGCCGGATCGTCATTCTCTGCGGGCACTATGAAGGGATTGATGAGCGGGTTCGCGAGGCGCTCCAGCCGGAAGAGGTTTCAGTCGGCGACTATATTTTGACCGGAGGCGAATTGCCGGCCTTGGTTTTGATTGACGCCGCCACTCGATTGGTGCCTGGCGTGCTGGGTGACCCGGAGTCCGTGGTCGAAGAGTCTTTTTCGGATTCCCTCCTGGAATATCCGCACTACACCAGGCCTGCTGATGTGCGAGGCATGGGGGTTCCCGAGGTGTTGCTCTCCGGGCATCATGAAGTCATTCGTCTCTGG
>CAZXNN010000516.1:0-2622 GCA_964641915.1 uncultured Nitrospira sp.
GTTTGAGGGGCGTGTGGCGCAAGCCGTGCGGGTTCAAGTCCCGCCTTCGGCACCAATTTATGCTCCTTCCCCAGTACGCATGCGGGAGGCCCGCTCCTACCACCTAGCCCGTGGATACGCGGATCAGCGCGCACCAAGTTTCCCCTGAATCGGACAGCAAACCCCGAATCGCTCAGCGAGGGCTGACCCGCATCCATTCACGCCATGCCAGGCCTATTTGGATCTAGACATTTGGAGGCGTCCGTAGGACACTGCGGGCCTCGGCCTCCTGACTCTGGATCACTCATGCGGGAGTGTGCGATGCGGTTCCTGCAACCCGATCTGCACCCACAATTCCGGACATTTCATAGCTTCCCCTCCAATGGCTTCACGTCCCTGATGGACCGGAGGTCAACCCCATGGCCTCGCAATGGGGCACATGAGATTACACGTCCGGACCTATTGCACCACTCCTTGAGTACAACCGACGCCAATCACACGAGTTCCCTACCCATCATCTGGCAAGGAGCCGCGCTATGAGTGGGACCGGACAACTGCCCGAACTGGAATCGCTGCGGACGCAACTCGCAGACGTGGCACGAGAGCTCGCCGAGCGGGATCGAACACTGCATGAGCAGACCACCAACCGTGACCGCCAGCTACAGGACCTGCAAGAACAGTCCGTCTGGCTCCGCACGATAGTCGAGGGGACCGCGACAGACACCGGCGAGCAGTTTTTCGCGTCCTTGGTGAATCAACTCACCTCAACCTTGCAGGTGCAATACGCGGTCATTGGCACCGTCACGGAGGCCATCCCCCGCACGGTCCACACGATTGCCGTCTCATCGGAAGGGGCCCTTGTCAGCAATTTTGAGTACGCCCTCTCCCAGACACCTTGCGATACGGCTCTGACAGAGTCGTTCGCCACATTTGACAGCCGGGTGCAAGAAACTTTCCCCAACTTTGAACTGCTGGCCGGGCTGAGCGTCGACAGCTATTGCGGCGTCCCGATACGCATCAAAGGGGGAACCGTGCTCGGTATCCTCGCCATCATGGATACCAAACCGCTGCGCAACAGCGAATGGCTCCAATCGCTCCTCACCCTGCTCGCTGCAAGAGCCGGAGCTGAACTGCAGCGACAACGGGCCGAAACAGCACAGCGGGAGGCAGAAAGTCGGTTGCGCTTCACACAGGTTGCCGTGGATCAATCATTCGATGGAGTGCTATGGGCCGACGATTCCACACGGTTCATCTACGCCAATGACGCCGCCTGCCGGTCGCTCGGGTATTCGCGGGAAGAGCTCTTGGGTTTGACGATCGCCGACATTGCGCCCGGCCATGATCCGGAACGATTCCAACAGCGGCTCGACAAGATCAAACAAGGCGGGGCCGCCATCTACGAATCCGTGCACCGCCGCAAAGACGGCACGGAATTTCCGGTCGAAGTCTCGGTGACATATCTCGACTACGGAGGGAACGGCTATACCTGCGGTATTATTCGCGACATCACAGAGAGACGGCGCGCCGAGCAAGAACGCCTCCAGGCGCTTGCCGATCTCCGGAACATCACCGAAACAGTGCCTGACTTGATGTTCACCCTCGACCTCCAGGGGAACTTGGCAAAGTGGAATCACCGCGTCGTAGAGATCACAGGATATACCTCGGAAGATTTACAGGGGAAATCGGCCCTCGCCTTTGTCCCAGCCAACGAACAAGAACAGACGACGCTTGCGATTCAACGCGCGTTCACGGAGGGGACAGCTGAGCTCGAAGGCCACCTGCTGACTAAAGATCAACGGCTCATTCCCTATCATTGGACCGGAGCCGCACTCAAGGATCCGCAGGGCCGCATCATCGGCATCACCGGAATCGGGCGGGATGTCTCCGCTCAGAGACACACGGCCAAGGCCTTGCACCACCAGCGCCGGCATCTCCTGGAGGCTCAGGCGCTGGCGCATTTAGGCAGTTGGGAATGGGATATCGAGTCGGGAGACACCCTGTGGTCGGAGGAGCAATTCCGCATCTTCGGCTACGAGCCTGGCACCATCGCCGTCACGTATGACACGTTCTTGGCCGCGCTGCTTCCCGACGACCATGATCGCGTGTTGACAGCCGTCAACGACGCCTTGCTCGGGAAACGCGCGCTCGATCTGGAATGCCGAGTCGTCAGGCCGAACGGGGACATTCGCGTCATTCACATGCGCGCAGACGTCCAGCGTGATGCCACCGCGCATCCGATCGCGATGGCAGGAACCGCCCTCGATATTACCGAGCGCAAGCACACAGAAGAAGCCCTCCGGGCCAGTGAAGAACGTTGGCACCTGGCGGTGCAAGGGAGCAACGACGGCATCTGGGATTGGAATATCCAAGCCGGGGAGATCTTCTTCTCCGCGCGATGGAAAGCCATGCGCGGCTTCGCGGACCACGAAGTCAGAAACCACATCGACGAATGGCGCAGCCGCATCCACCACGACGATCTGGACCACGTGCTCCTGAGCATCGACCACTATCTGGCCAAACAGACCTCCGCCTTTTGCGAAGAGTACCGGGTCCAACGCAAAGACGGGTCTTACATGTGGATCCTGGACCGTGGCGTCGCCCTCTGGGCGGTGAATATCGAGATCGGTTTTCTGGAAGGAGAGG
>CAZXNN010000517.1:0-2610 GCA_964641915.1 uncultured Nitrospira sp.
GGTCTGTGCGAGGTAGCCCGTCATATCCCGGATGAGTCCGAGGGTTCCGGTATAGTGCCGGCGTGCATCGTAGAGACCTTTGGCGCTGACTTCCGCCTGGACGCGGGCCTGGTCGGAGCCCTTGGTCTGAGGTTTCTTGAGCAATTGAAGCAGGACCCGACGCGCCGCCCGAGGGCCTGTACGGCGGTCATTGATGCGATATCGTGCGTGCGCCTGTTGATCGGGAGGAATCAGCTTGGAAAAGGGTGCGCCGGTCAGCTCTTCAGGCTGGTAACCCAGCAGCGCGGTGATTCCAGGGCTAATGAAGACAAACCGTCCTTCCGTATCGATTTCGTAGAACACATCCGTGAGCGTTTCCAGCAGACGAGTATGCCGATCGTGCGTGTGGGCGAACGTGGCGCGGAGATGGCGTTGTTCGATGGCGCCTTTGGCGTAGAGCACCAATTCGGTTAGAAACGCGGGTGATTTTTTGAAGAGGAGAAAATCGGCACCGGCTTGCAGCGCCGTGACGGCGGCGGTCGAATCGCTCCGGTCGGTCTGAAGCACGATCGCGGTAGTGGGGAGGCGCTCCCTGAGCGTGGCGACCAACGAAGGCCGACTCTGGAGCCCGAGTCGCTCATCGATCAGAATCAGATCCCACTCAGCGCGACTCACCCACCGGAGGGCTTCTTCGGAGGAATAGACCGTTTCAACCCGGCAATCGGGAAAGAAGCCGCGGAGGCTCAGCGTGACAAGCTTGATTTCGTCCGCCTGCTCATTGACGACCAGGATGGTAACGGGCTCACTCTGCGGCATGGACCAATTCCGTGTTGCTGGGGACGCCGAGTCGGCCCAGTCCCAGAGGGATAGGTGTACAAAATCCTCTGTGTGCGGTGACGGGCGCGCGGTCTCCCAAGAGAGAGACCTCAAAGCGGTACCCCGAGCCGGTTTACCGTCTTGAATACCATATCGCGGCGTCTCAATCACAGCCTCAATCGACACGAACGCGCGGTTCTTTCGTAGGGGGTGATCGACGGCGCACTTTTCTGAACGAACAATTTTGGACGAGCGCTTGTGTGCGAAGAGAAAAAGTAACGCCTGCCGGTCTCGCGTCACGGGACGGAGACCGGCAGGCATCATGAGCGGAGGAGTGTGCGCTTACGGATTCGCCTGTGCCGTATCGGTGGTGCGGCAAGCGCCCGCCGTCATATAGAGGAGATAGTTTCCCATGCCATGCTGCAGTTCGGTTTTCTGCAGCGGGTGATGATGGACCATCACCATGTCGTAGTCGCCCGATTGCATGACGGAAAATCCCCGGGCGTCCTTATAGACCTGATGAGCCTGGAATTCCCGGAAGGTTCCATCAAGGTCCACATCCGGTACGGTCCGGAGCAGCGTGCGCTTGTTTGCCTTGTCTTCGAGGGCAATCATCAGCAGTTCATCGTGACCGTGCGGATAGGCAAATTTGACGCATCCATCCATGGAGAATTTCAGCGGCGCCGTATGGACTTGGACCCCTGGTCGGATTTCAATGCCTTCGTCCGTTTGATCCGCGCCCCGTGAGCCGAACTTGCTGTAGCAGACGATGTTGACCCCGACCTGATAGACGTCCATTTCTTTCACCGGCTTGGATTTCGGCGCCATATACATGGTAAAGGAGGCCATCACGTTCTTCGTCGGCGGGGCCTTGTGGTAGAAGGCGACGACGGACATGAGGTGATCGCCTTTCGCCAGCTTGACTCCATACCCATCGGGGAACCGCGCCTCGGTCATTTCCAGGCCGGCACCCGCGAAGAACAGCGGTTCGCCGGGGCAGGAGACGCTGGGCTTTGTATTGTTCAACATCAAGATATGGTGAAGGTAGTTTCTAGGGAGTTCCTTGCCCTCTTTGGTAAAGACCGCCGATTTATACCCCACCATGTACATGTCTTCCGGAAGCTGGAAGTTATGCTTGGGCATCGAGGCGGCCAGGTCGCCATCATGGCTGGTGGGGAGATCGATGGGACCGAAGGTCAAGGTGACGGTGTCATCTTTAATCGTCACGGTGGTCGTAGTCTGATTCTTCAATGTCGGCACGGCATGGTGGTCATGGCCGCCGTCGGCAAATGCGGGAGCGCCCATGAGCACAGTGATCAAAAGAACAAGCATCCAATTCATAAAGTCTCCCAGAGGTGGTGAAACGACCGAAAACGTCTGTGCGCAGGTGTGCAGAGCAGAGGGAATACACGGAGCGGATGAATCGTTCATTGGTGTGAAGGGGGAGGCGTGAGCCGTTTCCATTGATACGAGCCGCCATGTTCCCGCGGAGGAATATTCTTATGCGTGCCGACTCGGGAATACCACCAGACCCCTTTCGCCTGCGTGCCATCCTCCGACAGCAAGAGTTCGAATGCCCCCTCGCGGTCGTTGCCCGGTTGTTGCCAGGTCCCTTGCCAGAGGCGGTCGGCAAATTTGGTCGTGGTGAAATGCCCGCCGTGCTGGGTGTAAGGGCCATTGCCGGACTTATCCAGCGTGGCTTTGTAGCGTTTATCGTCCTCGACTTCGAGGATTTCCCACTCGCCGCTCAGGTCTGCCGCAGGAGCGCGGGGTACGCCGGGATCGGCAACCAGCTGTGGAGCTGGCGCGGTAGAT
>CAZXNN010000518.1:0-2599 GCA_964641915.1 uncultured Nitrospira sp.
GAAGCCGATGTAGACGCTGCTGATCATCGATGCGGCCATGATGAGGATCGCCATGCCGATCATCGTCGTGCTGGCCGTGATGGCGGCCCGCGTCGGCTGGCGCGAGAGGTTGCCCTCGGCCAGTTGCGCCGTACCGCTGCGGGCGAAGACCAGCGCCAGCAGAGCGCTGAAAAGGCGGGCGATGGGGTTGATAAGCGCCGGCGCGACAAGGATCAGGCCGACGACAAAGAGCACACCACCCAGACCGATAAACGCCAGGTTGCGCGTGAGCAGCGCGACCACCGCCAGGCCAATCAGCGTCACGCCGGCCCAGAAGCTCAACCGTGGGTCCTGCTAAGGCTTCCAAAGCATCGCGATGGGCTCCATCACCGATAATCACCAGTTTCTTCCCAATTTTATTAAACGTGCTGATGGCCAAATCAATCCGTTTGAATGGAGTGAGCGCCGAAACAATCAAGAAGTAATCCTGTGCTTTTTCATAGGGGTAAAACCGGTCCACATCCACGGGGGGGTACAGCACCTCAGCCGGCACCTGATAATACTTCTGCAATCGTTTGGCCACATGTTCCGAATTGGCCAAATACCGATCGGGCCGGTCGGCGGCAGCACGATCCCATTGGCGCACTCGATGCAGGGTTCTCCGCACCAGCCATTCTTGCCACCAGGGCATGCGCTTTTCCGCCAAATATTCGTGGGTATAGTCCCAGGCATAGCGCATCGGGGAATGGCAATAGCACAGATGCTTGGTCTGGGGACCGGTGATGATCCCATGAGAGAAGGCACCACTCGAGGAGATCACGAGATCAAAACTCGAGAAATCAAAATCCTCAATGGCTTCCGGCATCGCATTGATCAGGTATTGAGGACGACGCTGGAGAAACTTCGGATAGCGATGAAGCTTCGAGGCGATCACCCGCTCCTTCGGAAAGACCTCGCCACACTTCGCCTCATCGTAGATGAGGGTGTAGATGGGGGCCTTGGGATAGAGATCGGCGATCTCCTTCAGCACGCGCTCGGCTCCACCGAGTTTGAAAAGGAAGTCATGGACGAGGGCAACTTTCATGTCGAGCAAAATTATGTCTTCATAAGCACCACAATCTCCCCCTTAATCGAACTTCTTCCCTTGAGATTTTCCAGAACCGCCTGCAAATCCCCGCGGACATATTCTTCGTGAATCTTCGTGAGCTCCCTCGCGATGACCACCTTCGTCGTGGCCGGTAAATATTCCTTCATCTGCTCGAGTGTCCGCACGACCCTCATGGGGGATTCAAAGAAGACCATCGTGCGTTCTTCTTCTGCCATGGTTTTGAACAAGGTCTGACGCCCTTTCTTCAGCGGCAAGAAGCCCAGGAAGAGAAACTTGTCCATCGGGAGTCCCGATCCTACCAAGGCACTCAATACGGCACTTGCGCCAGGAATTGGCACGACCTTCACTCCAGCCTCCAGACAATCTCGTAGCAGAGCCCAGCCCGGGTCGCTGACGCCAGGAGTGCCTGCGTCCGAAATCAACGCGGCGGATTCGCCATTCTTCAGCCTTCTCACGATGGCTTCTCTCTTCGCATCTGTAGAGTGCGCGTGGAAGGAGGTCAGGGGAGTACTGATCTGGAAGTGTTTCAGCAGAAATCCACTCGTTCTCGTATCTTCCGCGCAAACAAAATCCACCTCTTTCAAGATCCGCAAAGCGCGAAGCGTGATGTCCTCAAGATTACCGATCGGGGTTGAGACGACGTACAGGGTCATGTTTGGTGCTCCAAGTAATATTCGCGTCCTTATAATACCAGGGTTTTAGGATCACTTGCTGAAATTCCACCCGGTCGATCTGCGGCAAGGCTTCCGGGATCTCCAGAAAGGTCCCGTCATGACTCTGGAGCGTTTTTTGCCAATCCTCATGCAAGAGCCCTCCGAACAGGAACGGTCCGGGAAGCTTGAGCTCTTCCAGGCGAACAAACTCCGGAGCTTTCCCCGGCCATTTCACCCAGCCCTCATTCGAATTCGCACTCACTACGAGCAGGGCTTCGGCACTCTCATAGAGATCAAAGACACTCACCTGTCCGACCGGGAGCTTCATCGCGAAGGCCCAAGCATTGACAGCGCTCACTCCGACTCTGACGCTCGTGAATCCTCCCGGGCCCACGCAGACGACCAGTCGGTCGATCTTTTCCACCGGAACGTCCTGCTCCTTGAGGAGTGCCTCAACTGCCGGCTGGAGTTTTTCGGCTTCTTTTTGTTCCGCGTTCCAGCGTCGTTCCGCGAGCACCTTGTCATGGTCATACAATGCGATCGTAGTGCTAGTGGTGGCGGTATTGATATACAGGGTTTTCATATCGTCAGTATAAGAAATCCCGCTTCAGGAAGCGAGAAAAGAATCAGAGCGATCAGATTTTCCTATACCTCACACCTCTCCCCATCCCCAATTGTACGATCCTCTTGAGGCCGAGCAGTTTGATGAGAGCCTGGTTCACGGTAGGACGGGCCACACCAGTTCTTTTCGCCAATGCTCCAGCCGAAGCTTCATCGACTTCATGCAGAGAATTCCAGATCAGGAGCTGTTTTTGGGAAAGAATGACCTCCATATTTTCACTCGAAAGAAGCTCAATGG
>CAZXNN010000519.1:0-2582 GCA_964641915.1 uncultured Nitrospira sp.
CCACAATCCCAGCCCCGACTTGGAGGGAGCCCTGTCCTTCAAGGAGTACCAATGTGCGAATGATAATGTTGAAGTCGAGATCCCCGCTCCAGCTTAGATAGCCCATCGACCCGGTATAGGGGCCTCTCCGCACCGGTTCCAGCTCGTCGATGATTTCCATGCAGCGAATCTTGGGCACGCCGGTAATGGTGCCGCCCGGGAAGACGGCTCTCAATAGATCGAAGCCTGTTACCTCGGCCCGCAGTTGCCCAGAGATATGCGACACCAGATGGCTGACATGGGAATATTGCTCGATGGACATGAATTCGTCGACGTGGACGGAGCCGAACTCACACACGCGCCCCAGGTCGTTTCGTTCTAGATCGACGAGCATCAAATGTTCGGCGCGCTCCTTCTCGTTGCCCAGGAGTTCTTTCTGCAGTCGACGATCGTCGGAGTCGTCCAGGCCTCGCCGCCGGGTGCCGGCGATTGGTCGAGTATCGGCTGAACGGCCCTCCAGCCGAACTAACCGTTCCGGTGATGTGCTGATTATGCTGGTGTCCCCGGTGCGCAACAGGCCGGAGAACGGGGACGGGTTCATGCGGCGCAAGCGTGCATAGGTTTGGACCTCTGTCGCGAGTCCTGCCTGCTTCGTGAAACTGTCGCTTGTGACCGAAAAGCGATGGGAGAGATTGGCCTGATACAAGTCACCGGCGGCGATATATTCCTGGCAGCGCCGGACCCGGTTCATATAGGAGTCCCGGGATTGCTGTGGGTGAAAGCTGACAGGCGCTAAAGAATCCGCCGGCTGTAGGTGGGCCTGAGGCGTGGATACGTGCGCTTCCAGCGCGGCGAGTCTATCGCAACCCTCCCGGTAGAGCTGCTCTCGGGTCTCTCCGAGGAATCGTTCGAGCGGGGGGCAGAACGTGAAATGCCATTCGCCAGAGGTATGATCAAGCGCCGAGACAAGATCATAAAAGGCGAACTCCAAATCTGGAAAATGCCGATCGTCGTCGGCATGATTCGGCAATGACTCGAATTGCCGCACCAGATCGTAGCTCAAATAACCTACGGCTCCGCCGAAAAACGGCGGGGTTCCAGGGGGGCGGGCGATGACTGATTGTTGCATCAGGCGCGTAAGAGTTCCGAACGGGTTCTGGCCAGTTTGTGTCTGCCCATCGGCTGAACGGATTGTCCAGTTCTGTCGCTTGCCAGAAAAGATTTGGTAGGGATCGGTTGCGAAGAATGAGTAGCGTCCGCTGGATGAGGGACTTTTGCCGCTTTCAAAGAGAAACGAGGCATGTTCGCTTGAGGCAACGCGGGCATACAGCTCGAACGGGCTGGGGGCCAAGCCTCGTCGGCTTAGGATCAAGGGCTGCGGAGGCCCGTGAAGAAAGCCTGTGGGGGATGGTCGTGCCGTTGTCATGAATTCAGAAAGTCCAACCGGTTTCAGTGGAGCCATACTATACCGTAGCGCTTCGGGGAGAGACAGAGCCTCTAACGGCTTGACATTTCAATGAGGATTCTGCTTGAATTGCGCGCTCGCAATCGGTTGAGCGCCTCATTCAGATTCTTGTCTGAGCACTGACCGGTGAGTAACAGAATGCCCCCTTCTCAAGATCCGTTGTATGCGGGGCTCGGCCAGGCGGTTCGGATGGGAACCGACCTGCTAGCTTCGTTGATTGTCGGAGGCGGGTTGGGCTGGGTGTTAGATACCTACCTCCTCGGTTCCACTCCCTGGGGAATGGTGGTGGGGTTAGTGCTTGGAGTGATCGCCGGCATACGGAACGCATACCGGTCGGCCATGCGGTGGCCAGGTTCACCGCCTGATACAGAAAGCAAAGGGTAGCCGTGGAAGAAAGTCCGCTTCATCCGTTTGAATTGCATAACTACATTCCTCTCTCTGTTGGTGGGATCGATATCTCCATTAACAAAGCGGTCATCATCATGTGGGTTGTGGTGGCGCTGGTCGCGTTCTTGATGCTCAAGGCAGGGTCGGCGCGTCAGCTGGTGCCGGGAAAATTACAGAGCCTGGCGGAGATGCTGGTCGATTTCATTCGGGGCATCATCCTCGATACGATGGGGAAAGACGGAATGCGGTTTTTCCCGCTCATTGCCACGTTGTTTCTATTTATTCTCTTCTGCAATCTGATCGGGCTGATTCCCGGTTCCTATACGGTTACGAGCCAGATCGTTGTGACGGCGGTGTTTGCCTGTGTGGTATACGGGCTCAGCCTCGTCATGGGATTCCTGCTGCACGGGGCCAAGTTCTTGGGGATTCTCGTGCCGCCGGGCACGCCGGGATGGCTCTTGCCCTTGATGATTCCTATCGAATTGATCAGCCAATTAGCCCGACCGATTTCGTTGGCTGTCCGATTGTTTGCCAACATGACGGCCGGACACGTCATTCTCGGAGTGCTCTTTGGTTTGGCGATCAGCGGCGGGCTGCTGATCGGCTGGCTGCCGTTTGCGTTCACGATTGCGATGAACGGGTTGGAAGTCGGCATTGCGTTTATTCAAGCCTATATTTTTACCGTGTTGACGTGCGTCTATTTGGGCGACGCATTCCATCTGCACGGCCATGATGACCACGCGCATTGATC
>CAZXNN010000520.1:0-2582 GCA_964641915.1 uncultured Nitrospira sp.
CCGGGAACGGTAACCGAGTGACCCATGGTGTACCGGCCTGTTTGTCCAACAGATAAAACTTGGTCGAGGGCGCATAGTCGACGCAGATCTCGGCGCCGAGATTGTTGATCGTCTTCACGAGCAAATGAGGCTTGTGTTTGCCCATGAGATTCACATAGCGCATGGGCCGTTGCGCATCACCGGTCAACGGCGAAGACCAGACCAGGCAAGCCGTACCGTTCCCGAGCAGGTCGGTGGGCACGATGCTCACGATTTCATCGACGCGCGGGAACACATTCATCTGTTGAGGATAGCCCCAACTGTTCCCGGACTGGTTGAAGTAGAGAAGGACACCGTCGCGGTGCAAATAAATGATGTCGGTAGTGCCGCTGCCGTCGATGTCGGCAAGGCGGATGCGCTGATGGTCGAACTGGTCCTGGTTATCGAACCAGGGCGCATTGTCCATGCTGACCTTGGCCCCGAATCGGCCGTACCCTAAGTTGGGCCAGTAGCAGACCTCCCCGTTCCTGATTCGGAGCAAATCTGTGAGGCCATCACCGCTAAGATCGGCCAGGTAAATGGATTGCGTCCTGTCAGCGAAGAGCAGACGTGGTCCCTGTTCTTCATCCAACGCCTGGGCGACGCGTTGAGCCGGCCCAAATCCTTCTTCCGCAAGCGATGGGTGCCAGACCAAGGCATCGTCTTCGGTGATCAGCACGTCAGCATGGCCGTCACCGTCGAGATCCACGAATTTGAGATTGTGATCCCGCATGTCACGATACAGACCCGATACAAAGGGGCGGAAGGGCTGCCAGCCTTCGCCCTCGTCATGCTCGTACAATCCAGGGAGGGATCCATCCAACACCACGAGATCAGGCAATCCATCCCCGGCAAGATCCATGAACTCTGCGCCACCGCTCAGGGTAGCATTGGGCGCCACAGCGACGGTTTCGACCTCCGAGAACTTCGCTTTGACGACTTCGCTGCCGTCGGGCCGCTTGTCAGGGATGGGACTCCTGTTGCGCTTGTAAAACCAGACACCGGCCTGTTCGGTCAGGATCCCGGGGATCCCTTCACCGTGCAAATCTGTCCAGCGGTACATGCTGCCGTCGAGACCTGTAGGGAGATTGTTGAGGCTCTCCGGGTCTAGCTCCTCGATCGTCTCCTGCACGATGGGCTGGGTATATTCGAATTCGACGGGCGGCAGAGATTTCTTCAGATACGTGGTTCCCTGCCACACGTAACCCGATTGGCTCACTGACTTCAGAAACGAAAAGATGGGGTTGCGTGCGTTATGCGGATCGTTTTCGTAGGAATAGGTGAAGTCCGTGGATCGGACGAGACAGTCTGGCGTGCCTAATTCGTCCGGAAAATGATGGAACATCAAAACCCGCTGGCAGAGCCGGTAGGTCCGAACCTCAAACCCAGCACGATACGTTGAGAAGGGATCGACGCGCCTCGACCATTTTTCACCGGCAGGTGGGTGGCATTCAGACTGGGCAAAGATGCGACCATCGGCATCGGGGGGGACCTCGGTGTAATGGCCGTCCTCGTAGTCAAACACGACTTCGAAGAAGTAGTCGGGCAGCGTGTCGGCTGGATTCGGATCGGGTGGCTGGGGCCATCCTGTTTCCGTCAGCACGGGCAAATAGGGCTTGCGGTTGCCGTAGGAAATTTTTTTTAGATAGCGATTGGCTCTGCGGCTTTCGGTCGTGCGATTCCTCTCATTGGCCTGGGCGAGATTGAGGCTGTCTGAATCTTCTTCCTTGTGGCGATAGACGATGACATTGCCTTTGTCGTCATAACTCTGACAAATCAGCCAGCTAAAGATTCGGGTGCTGTCTAAGGGGTCACAGATGCGACTATTGTTGTCTTTCCCGTACCAGGTGGTGATGTTGTCCTTTGAGATCGATCGCCAAAAAACATCCGCTGAATTTGTTTCATTGGTCCAACGTTCGATGCGTGCAAAGAGTCCTTCGATACGCGGCCGATACCGGCGGATACGATAGGTCTGGTTATTGACGATGCGTGACTTTTCGTGGATTTGATACTGTCCTTCTTTGGTGATGCATGCCTCGTTGGCAACCCCATTGAATTCTGGCACCAGATCTTCTGCGCCCGACAGGATGAAGATGTCGCTGTCAGCCGCTTGCCCATGACCATCCAGGTATCGTGGCAACCCTTTTTCTGTCTTGCGGGTGATCTGAGGCAGGGAAAGGCTCCACCCAAACCCGAACGGTCCGTTGCCGGAGCCGGAGTCATATGACAGCGACAGCTGTGGCCCAAAGCCTGAGCGGCCTGGGCTTGTGGCGATGGGCACCGACATGGATCCCGTGCCAGTGACAGGGTTGGCGGCAAACTTTTCGCCCATCCCACGGATAGCTCCGCCGCCCTTCGGCAAAGAGATGGATGGAGCCGTGATCTGAAATGAATCTTGTGCTGGAGCGGAAGCGGATTGTGAGGTGGCGCGCGACATGGTCGGCGCTTGCGGTAGATCTGACGGTTTTCCTTCGCGTCGACTCTCCATCACCTCACCTTACCCGTGGAGCAGCTACCGACCTGGCTGGGGAAAGTTCTTAAACCGGCTTGACAAAAACAGTAAC
>CAZXNN010000521.1:0-2572 GCA_964641915.1 uncultured Nitrospira sp.
ATGTGGATGAATTGCGGGTCCAACCGGCCGGTGAGGGAGAGGGCGCCATGTCGCCATGCGTCGTGGAAGAGATGGTCGATGACATCTCCGATCGACCCTTTCCGTCCCATCATCTGCAGCAGATTGCTCTCGCCTCCCGCCTTCAATGAATAGACGTACCATCCCACCAGGGCTCCTCCGGACCCCCGCACGGCAAAGGTGCGGAGCTCGCCGGATTTCTTCTTTCGGCCAATCGTGTCCAGCAGCCACTTCAACGATCTGGCATCGTATTCCGGCCAGAGGGCGCGGGTGCTCGAAAATTCGGCCATGCACGCGAGAAGGCTTTCCGGGGTCAGTTCTTCCGCTTCCGCCTTCGGCATGCGGACGCCGAAGTGATTCGGCAATTTGTGCGCGGCGATTGCGTCCATCAGATTACAGAAGGGCTTTGTCGTCGTCGTGACCAGCGTGGACAACAGCTTGCCCCGTCCCAGCACCGCGCCGACCAGGGAAGCCGCATGGCGAGTGGGTCGCAACATGCGCGTCCAATGGATGCTGTAAAGCGGGGCGGTCACGCCTCTGAAGCCCTCCCAGAGCTTGCGGGACGTCTCATTGGCTTCGTCCGTCATCGAGAGATTCTGCGGGCCCGCAAGAAAGGCTTTGACCAGTCCCAGGCCCGCGCCCAGCGACCGCGTTTCCGGATCGACGATGAACTGGCTGCTGACGGCTACCGTGATGGGTCGCCCGCGAAACGTCATCCGTCGGGGCAGGACCCCGAGAAATCCTATGATCTTTCCTGCCGAGTCCTCCGAAACCAGCGAGGGCAGGGCGTCGTCATACCAGGGGTTTTGAAGGAAAGTTCCCTCGAAGTACCTGGTGTAGGCGTCTAACTGCTCCGATGTAACCGGGCCCTGGGAAGGTCTTCCATTCACGCCGAAGACGCGCTGGTGCAGGGCCGCGATCTGGGGAATATCATCCCTGTTGAAAGGACGTATTGGCATTATTCGCTATTTGGCACCTTTCCGTCTGGACATATCGGGGAATGCCAGGCAAAAAAAAATCAAGAAGACGCCATCCCCCTTTTCTTCTGTCTGAGTGAGGCGGGCGATCTGCCGGCGCTTTTTGCCCGCTCGATGAGCCGTCGTTTCAGCTCATCCTTCTCCGGCTTGATCGGCAACCGATATCGCTTGCCGAGGCTGATGTCCTGCGGACGGGTTTTCACGGAGCCGTCGGCGATCATTCGCACGGCCTCGGTCATCAGGCGCACGCAATTTCCCGCGATCCCCGCACGGAAATTCGCAATGAAGGATTCGAAGTCCAGGCCGTATTCATAGTCGTATTTCAACGGCACGGTCTCCTGGGTGATGATCTCGCCGGTGTCCACTTTCGCCTCGACAAAATGGACGGTGATCCCGACCTCGGGTTCGTCATTGAACAACTCCCAGAAGACCGGCGGGCCGCCCCGATAAAACGGCGCCAGGCCCTGATGAATATTGATCGATCCCAGCCGCGGAATTTTGAAGACGCTCTCCTTCAGGATATTCGTCCCCCAGACGATTCCGAGATCGGCCTTCGCCTGCCGCATGAACTCGATCGAATCCCGGGTATGGTAATTCGGCAAATAGTGCAGGGGAATGCCCAACCGCTTCGTCGTCTCCTCCAATTCCTGCCGGGGCTCGTGATGATCCGCGTCCGCATCCGGGGATCCCGGCCGGTTGACAAACTGCTTGAACAGTTTGGCGAGGGTGACCGCATACCCGTCATAGCGGATGGATCGCTGCAGCCTCTCCTTCAACGTCAATTTCCGGGGAGCGGTCTCCGTCTCCACGTATACGCCGGCAACCGTGATCAGATCGATCGTCGCCAGGCTTTTCAGCAGGGGGACACATCCTCCGTGGGTGAGGATGAGAATTCGCAGCTTCTCGTTTTCAGTATTCATTGCTTTTCTTGGTCTATTGCCGCTTTCGCAATCGAAAGCGGGGAATTGAATCCGGCTCAGGGCGCCGGCGATGCCGGGGCTTGTTCCGGAGTCGCCGACCTTCAATCAGTTCGCTATTTCCATTTTGAATTCAACCATTCTCTGATCGGATCTTCAATGAGATAAAACGACGATATCCCTGTAAAGAGCGCCAGCAGGATGATTGGCGAACCCAGGTGATGGAGTCGCCGGTATTGGGCAAACGGCTGTTGCCACAGATAGATCGAGTAGGACCACGTCCCCAGCATGCGCAGCGGTTTCCAGGACAGGAGGCGCTTCATGATGTCGGGAGATTGTGCCAGGTGATTGACGGTGAAAGCGAGCATGATCGGAGCCACGATATAGCGCCATCCGCCTTCGCCGGCGATGTAGAACAAGATCATACAGCCAAAGGTGGCAAGCAGGATCCTCGAGTCGATGTAGGGAGTCACTTTTCCCTTGATCAGGAAATACCCGGCTGAAAGCATGATGAAGGATAACTGCGCTTCCGTTCTGATTTCGAAATTGTGAGGCGCAATGACCGGGAAATGGTAGTACATGAGATAGATGAAAATGCTTAACAGGCCGAGCGAAACGAGCACCACCCATTCCCGCCTTCGAACGAGGGTGATGGTTGTG
>CAZXNN010000522.1:0-2555 GCA_964641915.1 uncultured Nitrospira sp.
CTTGTCCGGCACGGTCACGTTTTCAGCGTACGTTCCCGGGGCGAGCACAAGCGTGTCGCCAGCAACGGCGGCAATCAGCGCCGCGTTGATGGTGCGAAACGGCCGATCGATGCGGCCACGCCGCGCCGTCGCGTCGGTGCCGTTCGGGGCGACCCAGATGAGCGTGGAAGGCTGCGGGCCGGCGAACGTGGTCATGGGAGCTCCGTGGGTGGGTTACGGCGTGGCGAGAAAGCGCGTGTCGAGCACGAGCAGCTCTTGCGCGCCGCCGCGGTTGGCGACGTACGTGAATTGGGCGCCGAGAATCGCGTCGTAGACGACCTGCCCGACGTCGACCGCATGCAGAAACGTGGGCGCTGCCGGCGTGGTGACGTCGAAGGTCTGCAGACGGCCCGGGTTGAAGCTCTGGCTGTTCATCGGCACCGACAAGATGCGACGCCCCGCGAACGTCGCCAGCCGCAGCGGCGTGTCGTCGCCGGCGACCGCGCACGGGATGGTCGCGAGCAGCGCGGGCGCCGCGGGGACCGCGAGGTTGACCACGTAGATGACCTGCCCGCCGCCGAGCGGTGCGCCAGCGGTCGCCGCCGTCGTCGCGACGTACGCCACGTGGGTGGTCGGGTCGACGACGAGCCGACGGATGTTGGTGGAGAGCGCGAGCGAGCCCACCAGGACCGGCGCGGCGGGTATCGTCATGTCGTACACGCGAAGCTGGCCAGTCGCGATCTCCGTGACGACGACGAGCGGCCAGAGCGACGTGTCGGCGCCGAGGTACGAGCCCGCCGTCGTCGAGACGATCACCATCGCCGCAGGCACCGTCACGTCGACGACGCGCAGCCCAGGCGCCGCCGACTGCGGCACGATGACGTGGGGCGTCGACGGCGAGATCGCGAGGTCGAAGGTGTTGCTGCCGAGCGCGAGCCCCGCCCCGATGACCGCGGGCGCCGCGGGCACCGCCACGTTGACCGCGTTGAGCGAGTTGTTGCTGTTCGCGACCGCGAACATGGTGGTGCCCGAGAAGACGATGCTCTCGACGTTGAACCACGGGAAGGTCGGCGCCCCCGTGAACGAGATGCGCGACGGCGCTCGAGGATTCGCCAGGCTGTACGCCTCGATACCGTACGGCTTGTTCGGGCTGCCTCCAGCTCCGAAGTTCACGACCCACAGGTCGCCCGCAGGCGAGATGCGCATCTGCGCGGGCTTGCCGCCAGCCGTCGGAACGGTGTCGATGTACGGCGTGCGAAGAATTGCGGTCGTCATGCGGGAGCCCCGTTGATCTTGACGCTGGTGACCTTGATGTAGCGTTGGCGTCGAAAGCTACTGTCGCCGACGACGAGCATCATCGACGGCGTCGGCGTCGCGACCCCGCTTGGCCCAGGCAGACCACCGTCGCCCGTGTAGATATCAATGAGCTGCGCCGCAGGAAACGCGGCAAGGATGCCAGGGTAGCTGAACGTGTAGCTGGGCCACGTCGTCGGCACGATGGCGGGCGGAGGAGGAGGCAAGAACGCGCCGGATCCGCCAGCGATGGGGACGGGCAGCAGTCCGGTGGCAGGGTCGCACACAAGCGGCATGGCCGGCACGATGCCCGCCGGGGCCTGCGTCGAGAACGCGTTGACTACCTGTACGAAGTTGACCCCGGGTACGTGGTCGAAGCGCCACTTGTTCGGCCCCAGGCTGGTGAGCGTGCCCATGTTCATCGCCGGGAAGAGCGCCTGATACGTCGGATCGATGGCGAGGATCTTGTACGCTGGGACGAGCGGCGCGTTCGGGCTCGGGTCCATCTGGAGCACGAGGTTCATGTACGGATGGAGGTGCAGCGTGCCAGGCTCCATTGGCGCTACGTTTTCCCACTCCCAAGAGATGGACGTGATGGCACCGAGCGCCAGCCCGCTATGCCCCTTGAAGCCGAGGATGGCCTTGTTGCCCGTGCCGCCGCCCGTGTAGGCGCCAGCCGTGTTGAGCGTGGTGCCCGTGACGATGATCGGCGTCGACGACTGCGCGCCCTCCACGCGCGCTTCGTTGACGGAAAGATCGTACCGGTTCGGGTGGGCCGTCGGGTCGAAGAGGGTCGTCATGGCGTCGCGGTGAGCTGCAGCGTGAGGTCCGAGGGATTGCCCGTCTGCACGGCGCGAAGCCGCACGAAGACCATGTCGCCCACGGCGAGCACGTCGTCGGGCGCGACAGGCAGCGCCGCCGTCGCCGTGACGAAGGAGCCGAGCCCGAGCGAGACGATGCCGAGCGAGAAGAAGCTGCCCGCTCGCAGCCGCAAGAACTCAGCGTCGACGGTGCCGGCCGCGCCGCCGGCGCGCAAGATGCCGCGCAGCTCGATCAGGCGCGTCGTCGTCGTGACGTACACCGCGCCGTCGAACGTGCCCGGGCCGCCGTCTGGAGGCAGCAGGCCCACAGCCGTGGTGTCGGTGACCGCGAGCGAGAGATCTCCGTTGAGGTGCCAGAAGCGCGCCGCCGGGCTGCCGAGGACCAGCCACCCGGTGTTGGTCGCGACGCCCGTGTTCTTGACGTAGACGACGCCCGCGGTCGTGTCCGACCAGATGTCGCCC
>CAZXNN010000523.1:0-2549 GCA_964641915.1 uncultured Nitrospira sp.
GTGTTTGGCACGAATCATCTCGACAGTAGTGCCCGCTACGGCCACATGAATTTCATCCATGCCTCGCGCCATGCCTTGGGCTTTGGCCGGACCCCCAACGACTGGGAAGACCTGACGAAAGCCAAGGCCATTCTGGTGATCGGCTCCAACATCACCGAAACCAATCCCTTGACGGCTGTCCGCATCAAGGAAGCCATCCGGGTGTACAAAGCGCAGGTGGTCGTTCTCGATTCGACTGTCACGAATATCGGAAAGCTGGCTTCCCATCCGTTCCTCATCAAGCCCGGCACGGAGGGATGGGTCATCGATGGCCTTGTCAAAGCCACCATCGATCAGGACCTCGTCGACGAAAACGCCATCAACAAGCATCCTAAAGCCTACGAGGCTTTGAAAGGCGCCTTGGCCGGCCTCTCGCTTGGACAGATTGCCACGTACACTGGAATTCCCGTCGACGCCTATCGGGAAATTGCCGCCATCATAGCCGAAGCCCCGCGTTCGATTGTCCTCTGTGCCGAAGGCATCGTGCGGCGGCCTGAGGGTTATCAGAACGTCCTCAAGCTCATCGACCTGGCCTGGATAACCGGCAAACTCGGTCAGCCAGGCTGCGGTGTCAACACCCTGACGGAAGAGCCTAACGAGCAGGGCGCAGTCGACATGGGCGTTGCGCCTGAATTCTTACCAGGCCAGGGCCGTTACGACGATACGGCAGGGCGGGATCGATTCGGCAGAGCCTGGGAGACTACATTGCCTGCCACTGCAACCGGCGCCAACCTGATGGAAATTTTGAAGCGCTGCAAAAGCGGTCAGATCAAGGCTCTGTATGTCATCGGCGAAAACCCCTTGGCCACACTCCCGGCTTCGGTTGAAGTTCGGAGCGCGCTCGAACGGCTTGAATTGCTGGTTGCACAAGACCCGTTCTTGACCGACACCGGTCGTCAGGCGCATTTTGTTCTCCCCGCCTGCACCTACGCGGAGAAAGAGGGGACGTTTACAAATCTGGAAGGTCGCGTCCTGCGCGTGCGCCAGGCCATGGATCCCGTGGGAGAAAGCCTGCCGGACTGGCACATTATGACCGCGTTGGCCAACGCACTGGGAGCCCAGTGGGGATACGAATCGGCCAACGACATTCAAGCGGAGATCATGAGACTCCTGCCCGGATACTACAACCTCGGCCAGCCGCGGAAAGTCACGCCAGCTCCCGATCAGTATCTGACAAACGGATACGCGGCCGAAGTGAAGACTCGCTATCGCGCTGCGGCACCGGTCATCGACTCCAAACGGCCTTTCGCACTGGTGATGGGACAATTGCTCGCCCATTCAGGCAAGATGTCGACAGAGGCGCCGGGGCTGATCAACATTGCGCCAAACACCGGAAAGCTTCGGATGAATGTCGCCGATATGCAACGACTAGGACTCCAAGAAGGTACAAAGGTTCGCGTGACCTCTGAACGGGGTTCGCTTCAACTGGGGGTCCAGCCTGATATTGCCCAGGCACCGAACACGTGCTTCTTCCCGGAGCATTTCAATGAACCTCCGGTTAAAGACTTGATGGCCGTGCAGGTGGACGCAGTCACCGGTGTGCCGTCCTTTAAACACACGTGGGTCAGTATTGAAAAGGCTTGACAAGACCGATTTTCGTAGCGATGGGCGGGAGCCGACGATGAGCGTTGCCACACTGACAAAAAAGATTCTGCACGCAGCCCTGTTCTATGAGATCTGGGATGCGATGAAGGTGACGTTTCGCCATATGTTCCATCGCCCGATCACGTTTCAATACCCGCGCGAACAGCGGACCCTTCCAGACACCCATCGGGGGGCATTATCACTGCTGCGCTACGACGACGGCCACGAACGCTGCGTGGGATGCGATCTCTGTGAGGCCGCCTGTCCCTCCCGTTGCATCAAGGTGATCAGTGCAGAGGACCCAACCCGGCCTCTCCAGCGCTATGCCACGGAGTTTTACATCGACATCACGAAGTGTGTGTTCTGCGGCTACTGCGTGGAAGCCTGCCCCGTCAATGCCCTGGCCATGACCAAAATGTACGAATTCTCCACGCACGACAAGCGCACACTCCTCTTCGACAAGAAGCGGCTCTACGACATTGGCGAGCGTCATCTCAGTGACGCAAAAAAATATCTTTACGCACATAACCAGGAGAAAAATGTCGAGGAGAGTCGTGAGTACCGATACTATTTCCCCCAGTCGGTCCTCAAAGCCACACAATCGACTCCCAAGCATTTGAGCTAACACCCCGATGATTGCTGTCTTCTTTTCGTATTTTGCGCTGATGAGTATTGCGGCCGCCGTCATGACGGTCGCGCTCAAGAATCCGGTCCACTGCGGCTTGGCGTTGCTGGCCCTTCTCCTGCACGTCTCGGGATTTTTCGTCCTGCTCAATGCAGAGTTTCTCTGGGCCGTCCAAGTCATCGTGTATGCCGGAGCCATTCTCGTGCTCTATCTCTTCGTCCTGATGCTCCTGAATCTCAAAACGGATGAGCGCTATTTTCACTCCACCTTCATGTATTTCCTGACCCCGGCCGTTCTGGGC
>CAZXNN010000524.1:0-2548 GCA_964641915.1 uncultured Nitrospira sp.
CCGGGGTCCCCTGGCTGGCCCGGTCGTCGCCGCGGCCGTGATTCTTCCCGTTCGTTGTCGCCTGATCGGGGCGGACGACTCCAAGCAACTATCCGTATCAGAGCGCGATCGGCTGTATGCCGAGATTATGGATCGGGCCGTCTCGGTCGGCGTCGGGTCATCGACGGCGGAAGAGATCGACCGGATCAATATCCTCGAAGCGACCAAGCTAGCGATGCGCCGGGCGCTTGCCGAAATCTCGCCCGCTCCTGATTACGTGTTGATCGATGCCGTGTCCCTTGCAGGGATGACGATGCCCATTCGTCCGATCATTAAAGGCGACGCCTTGTCATTGTCCATCGCGGTTGCGTCGATTGTGGCCAAAGTCACGCGGGATCGGTTGATGGCTCAGTTCCATGTGGCCTACCCTCAGTATAATTTCCTGTCTCATAAAGGGTACGGCACAGAGGAACATTTGGCTCGTCTGGCTGAGTACGGCCCATCCCCGATCCATCGACGAACCTTTGCGCCTGTGTCGGCGGTCTTGAATGCGCCTGCCTGTGGGGCATTGCAACCATGAGGGCGGAGACGATGCGTGATCCTCGCCACCAATTCGGTCAGGACAGTGAAGCGAGCGCCGAGCAGTTTTTACGCCGGAAGGGCTATGCGATTCTGGAACGGAACCTTCGGACCACGATAGGCGAGCTTGATCTGGTAGCCGATGATCATGGTGTTCTGGTGTTTGTTGAAGTCAAAGCACGAACCACCGGAGCGTTCGGCGGTGCGCTCCTGGCGGTAGACCGGCGGAAACAAGCCAAGCTGATCCGACTGGCCGGACAGTATCTGGCACGGCGCCATTTGAGTGACCGGGTTTGTCGATTCGATGTGGTCTTAGTGCAGGGGGATGCTGAGTCCTCGTTTCAGATCGAGCATATCGAGCATGCGTTCGACGTGCCGGATCAAGCGGGTTGGTAGCGGTATTCCCTAGGCAGGTAGTCATGGATGCGATGATTCAACTGATTCACCTCTCGAAAACATATGATCGCCGCCCGGCGCTCTCCGATCTCACACTCGATATCGAGAAGGGGGAATTTGTCTTGTTGATGGGGCCGAGCGGGGCCGGGAAGTCGACCTTGCTGCGCATGTTGATTGCTGCCGAGAATCCTGACGAAGGGCAAATCTTTGTTCAGGGAAAGAACGTCACGAAGTTGAAAAAGTCGGAGATTCCTTTCCTTCGCCGAAAGGTCGGGACGGTGTTTCAGGATTTTCGTCTGTTGTCGAAGAAGTCGGTCTTTGAAAATGTCGCCTTGCCGTTGATTGTGCAAGGGGCGTCATCGATCGATATTCGTCGAAAGGTGACGGAGGCATTGCGGGCGGTCGGAGTCGACCACAAGAAGGATCAGTTTCCAACCAGCCTGTCTGCCGGTGAGCAGCAGCGCGTCTGCATTGCCCGGTCGATCGTGAATGGGCCGATCGTGCTACTTGCCGACGAGCCGACGGGGAATCTGGATCCCGAGCGGACGGCAGAAATTATTGAGTTGTTTAAGCTCATCAATGCGCGAGGGACGACGGTCATTGTTGCGACCCATGACCCTCAAGTTATGGCGCAGATCAACCGTCGTGTGATTGTCCTTCAGGAGGGCGTCATGGTTCCGGCTCCCGCTCATGCCGTACAGGTGGGCGTATGAGACGATTGTTCTATCTGTTCCGTGAAGCCTGGGCCAATATGCGAGCGAATCGCACAACGACCGTCGTGGCGATTCTGACGACGGCCTTTACACTGTCCTGTGTCGGGATCTTTCTGCTGCTTTACGTGAATCTACGGAGCGCCGCAGGCTGGCTCCAAGAAGACATCAAGATCATGGTCTATCTGGAGGACCAGCTTACCCGGGAAGCCGTAATTGAGCTGGAAGGTCGATTGAAGGCGGATCGGATGGTGGCGGCCGCGGTATTTATTTCAAAGGAACAGGCCTTGGGTGAGTTTCGCGCCCAGTTTCCAGCCGATTCCCATCTGCTGGAAGGATTGGGACAAAACCCGCTCCCGGCTTCGTTCGTGGTGACGCTGGCTTCGCAGTTTCGATCTCCCGATGCGGTGAAGCGGTGGACAGAGCGGGTCCGCACGATAGGGGGGGTGGCGAAGGTCGATTACAATCAAGAATGGATTGATGCCTTGGCAGGGCTCATCCGGTATATCGAGCTGATCGCGATCGGTGTCGGGGTAATTCTCTCGACCGCCGCAGTGACGATTATCGGCAATACCATCAGGCTGACACTGTTTTCACGGCGGGAGGAAGTGGAGATCTTACGGCTGATCGGCGCCACCAGGTGGTTCATCCGCATTCCGTATCTGCTCGAAGGCGCGGTGCTTGGCGCCTGCGGAAGTGCGTTGTCATTATTGATTCTGAAAGGTGGATTCGAGCTGTTTCGTCAACAGATCAGTTCAACCGGCCGATTGGGCGGCATCGAACACATGATTACCTTTTTCCCACTCTCCGTCTGTCTGGCGCTGGTTCTGGTCGGGATCGGTCTTGGGTTTGCCGGCAGTTTCGTGTCGCTCCGACGGTTTGGA
>CAZXNN010000525.1:0-2544 GCA_964641915.1 uncultured Nitrospira sp.
TACTCATAGCGACCCTTGCATCTTTCTCAACCGGACGGCATAGAACCCGTCCATCCCGAGGGTATTTCCCATCGTAGACAACGCACCCTGTGCCGTCACAAACGGACGGGCAGGAGCGGGAATCCACGGCACGATGGACTCGCGAGCACAATCTGCGTGGCCCTGGCAAAACCGGATGATGACAGCTTCAGTCTCTTCCGGTTCTGTCGAGCAGGTACTATAGACCAGCACCCCGCCAGGCCGCAAGACAGTGAACGCCCGTTCGAGAATCTCTCCCTGTAAAACTTGATGGCGGGCGAACATCCCGACATCTTTTTTCCCCTTCGCATCAGGATGTCGACGCAGTACGCCAATGCCACTGCAAGGCGCATCGACCAAGATGCGATCGAAGACACTGAGCGGTGGGATCTGTGCCTCCATCTCTTGACGAGGGACCATCACCCCAAGCTTTCTCGCATCCCCCACAACCGGAGTGATGATCGTCACACCAAGCCGCTGGCAATTGTCCTTCAATACCTGTAACCGCGCAGCATGGCGGTCCATTGCCACAATCTGACCACGGTTCGACATCAGCTCGGCCAGATGAGTGGCCTTTCCCCCAGGTGCCGCACAGACATCGAGAATGCGTTCTTCAGGCTGTGGATCCAATAGGAGTGGAACAAGTTGCGCCGCTTCGTCTTCGACATAGAACAATCCGTCTTGAACCCCCGGGATCGTAGTGACGGCCCGTCCCTCTTCAAGCATCACCCCGACGGGGCTGACGGCTGTCGGACGGGCGGCAATCCCCGCACCGACAAGCTGCTCAAGAAACGCGTCACGGGTCACTCGCTGACGATTGACGCGCAGTGTCAGGACCGGAACGGTACTCACCGTTTGACAAGCGGCCTCCGCCCGCTCAACTCCCGTCTGTTCGACCCATCGAGTACAGAGCCACTGGGGTACCGCATAGCGGATCGAGAGTGCCAAAGCCGGCTCTGGGTGGAGCCCGGGGAACGGCCGTTCCGGCAAACGGATCACGGTTCGTAACACGGCATTCACGAGGCCGCTCCAATCCCTCCCAAGCTGGGCCTTGTTGACCTTGGCCAGATTCACGGATTCATTCACGGCTGCAGAAGCCGGTACACGATCCATGTAAGCCAACTGATACATCCCCATGCGCAGAAGCATCTGCACCATCAGCGGGAGTCGCGGCAAGGGTTTCTTCAGTGCGGGCTCCAAACGCCAATCAAGCGTCTCCTGGCGGCGCAACACCCCATAGACTAATTCCATGGCAAAGGCCCGATCACGGCCATCCATCGCCTGTCGCTCACACAAGCGATTGAATACCTCATCGAGTGGTTCGCCTGATTTTTGATGGGTCAACAACGCAGCGAGCGCGCGGGCCCTGGCGGATGAAGAGGCGGACTGCTTTGAGACAGGAGGAGAAGACATGGCGTGTCCGATCACGCCGGTGGTTCTGACAGCGGCGGCTCTGCGTCGAAACGTTGGCCTGCGCTCACGCGATGTCCCGCCAAATACTGCGCCACAGTGAGTCGTTTGCTATTGGACGGTTGAATCTCTCTCAGCGCTAACACACCGTCTCCCGTCGCGACGTGAATTGACTGCTTCGTGACGTCAATGATGGTACCGGGTCCGGCACTGGCCCCCGCCGGGCCAGCCGTCGCACTCCACACCATCCATCGCTCGCCACCGAAATAGGTATAGGCGCCGGGCCAGGGAGAAAGACCACGGACGCGATTGGCAATGCTGGTCGCACTCATCATCCAGTCAATCGCCCCATCTTCTTTCTTCAAAGGCGGGGCCAGAGTGGCCAGAGCATGATTCTGAGGCTGCGGTGTGATCGTTCCCGCCTTGAGCCGCGCGATGGTCTCGACCAACAACCTTCCTCCAAGTGCGGCCAGGCGTGGCGCCAGCGTTCCTGAGGTATCTTCAGGGAAAATCGGCAGTGGCTCCTGCAGGAGCATGGCTCCTGTATCCATCCCTTCATCCATCAGCATGGTGGTGATGCCGGTCTCGGTCTCACCGTTGATCACCGCCCATTGCACCGGCGCCGCTCCGCGATATTTCGGCAGCAGCGAACCATGTACATTCACACACCCCATCGGTGGCAAGGTGAGAATTGGGCTGTGGAGGATTCGACCATAGGCCGTCACAGCTATCAGATCAGGCCTCCAAGCTGCGAGAGCCGTGAGAAACTCGGGCACTCTGATCTTCACCGGCTGGAGAAAAGGTATGCCTTCTCGTTGGGCAATGAGCTTGACCGGTGGCGGAGTCAAGATTTGGCCGCGCCCTTTAGGCCGATCAGGTTGAGTAACAATCCCGACAACCTGGTCATCAGACTTCAGCAGTGCTTCCAGCGAGAGGACGGCAAATTCCGGGGTGCCCATAAACACAATGCGCATGCTATGGCTTTAACATCGCCCTGCACTGAATGCAACGGGACGCAGCTCAGCTTGACTTGCCGTTCAACGCTTTGTTAGTCTCCATCTGCGGGGTGGAGCAGCCTGGTAGCTCGTTGGGCTCATAACCCAAAGGTCAGAGGTT
>CAZXNN010000526.1:0-2536 GCA_964641915.1 uncultured Nitrospira sp.
ATCTATCTGAATGCCCTCGAAGGCAAGGGCGTCCACCTGATCACCGTCAACGACTACCTCGCCAAGCGCGACGCCCAATGGATGGCGCAGCTCTACCACGCGCTGGGATTATCCGTCGGCATCATCCAGCACGACGCGTCGTTTCTCTATGATCCGACCTACAACGCGGCTGACAAGCGCTTGCAGTCCCTCCGCCCCTGCACGAGGCGGGAGGCTTATCACGCCGACATCACCTACGGGACCAACAACGAGTACGGGTTCGATTATCTGCGCGATAACCTGATTGTGAGCGAATTGGGCCAGTGCGTGCAACGCGAGCTGAACTTCGCGATCGTCGACGAGGTGGACAGCATCCTGATCGACGAGGCCCGCACGCCGTTGATTATCTCAGGCCCGACCGATCAGACCACCGATCTGTATTACCGGATCAATGCGGTGATCCCGCAGCTGAAGCCGGAACACGATTTTACGATCGAAGAGAAAACCAAGACCGCTTCATTGACGGAAGAGGGCAACATCCGGGTTGAAAAACTCCTGGGCGTGGACAACCTCTACGATCCGGACAACATGGACCTGGTCCACCATGTCGTCAAGGCGCTCCAGGCCTATGCCCTCTATAAACGCGATGTCGATTATGTGGTGAAAGACGGCGAGGTTATCATCGTCGATGAATTCACCGGGCGTCTCATGCCGGGCCGCCGCTGGAGCGACGGGCTGCACCAGGCCGTGGAAGCCAAAGAAGGCGTGAAGATCGCCAATGAGAATCAGACGCTGGCCTCCGTCACGTTCCAGAACTACTTCCGCATGTACAAGAAGCTCGGCGGCATGACCGGTACGGCCGACACCGAAGCCGCGGAGTTTGCGAAGATTTACAACCTCGACGTGAACGTGGTTCCGACCAATCGCAAGATGGTCCGCCTCGACTATGCCGACGTGGTCTACCGGACGGAAAAAGAAAAGTTTGCGGCCATCGTCGAGGAAATCAAGGACTGCAATGAACGCGGACAACCGGTCCTCGTCGGTACGATCTCCATTGAAAAGTCAGAAAAACTCTCCGGCTTGCTGAACCGGAACGGGGTCAAACACAACGTCCTCAACGCGAAGCAGCATGAGCGCGAGGCGGAAATCGTCGCCCAGGCCGGACGCAAAGGCGCCGTCACCATCGCCACCAACATGGCGGGCCGCGGCACCGACATTCTCCTCGGCGGCAACGCCGACTTCATGTTCAAGCAGATCCTCTACCGTGAAGAAAACCTGCCGGAATCGCGCAAGCTGGAAATCTTCGAAGAAATCCGCAGCGACTGCGAAAAGAACAAGCAGGAAGTCGTCGCGGCCGGCGGCTTGCACATCCTCGGCACCGAACGGCACGAAAGCCGCCGCATCGACAACCAGCTGCGCGGCCGTGCAGGCCGCCAGGGCGATGCCGGATCATCCAGATTTTACCTGTCCCTCGAAGACGACCTCATGCGGATCTTCGCCTCCGAGCGCGTCTCGCAGTTGATGCTGAAACTCGGGATGGAAGAAGGCGTGCCCATCGAACACGGCATGGTCACCCGCGCCATCGCCAATGCCCAGAAGAAGGTCGAAGCCCATAACTTCGAGATTCGCAAACAGCTGCTCGAATACGACGATGTCATGAACAAGCAGCGCGAAGTCATCTATCAGCACCGGCATGCCGTGCTGGCCGGCGAGAATCTGAAAGCCGACCTCCTCGACATGATGTCGGGCATGATCGACTCCGCCATGGCCGTCTTCTGTCCGGCCGAACAATATCCGGAAGAATGGGACATACCGGGCCTCGTCGAGATGATGCACGGCCAGTTCGGGCTCGACATCACGCAGGGCAAGCAGGACCACGGCGACTCGCTCCGAGACCTTGGCCGCGACGCACTGATCGAAGATCTCAAGAAACTTGTGCACGACGGCTACGAGCGGAAGGAACAGGAGCTGGGCTCAGAGCTGATGCGCTTCCTGGAAAAGACCTTCATGCTCCAGGTCATCGACCACCATTGGAAAGACCACCTCCTCGGCATGGATCACCTGCGCGACGGCATCGGCCTGCGCGGCTACGGGCAGAAGGATCCGCTGATTGAATACAAGAAGGAAGGCTACGACCTCTTCGCCGGCATGATGCAGCGGGTCAAATCGGATGCGCTGGAACGGCTATTCCGCGTCCAGGCCGTGAAGCAAGAGGCCGTTCCTGAGCAACAACAAGCCGCGCCGCCCCCGCCGGTCATCTCGCGGCCGCAGCCTCCCCTCACGCTCAACCGCGGCGAAGCCGCCGAAGCTCCCCGGACCGTGGAGCGGGTCGACGATAAAGTCGGCCGCAACGATCCCTGCCCCTGCGGGAGTGGCAAAAAATACAAGAAGTGCCACGGAACCTAGGCTGAATCCCTCACAGGAATCCTCCCCCCATTTCGGTCGCAATTGGCCCACTGCCATCAGCAAAAATCCATGCGAGCACACCGCTTTTCTCACTGATTTCACCTTGACTTAGCGAAGGCTGGAAGGCTACTCTAGCCCACTTTTTGACCGT
>CAZXNN010000527.1:0-2529 GCA_964641915.1 uncultured Nitrospira sp.
CCTTGGCGGCCGGCGTCGATTTTCCAGCACGCACGGTCGTGATCACGCAGTCCAGCATCCGAAAATCCCGCGACTTCACCGACTTGACGGCCGGCGAGGTGCAGCAGATTGCGGGACGAGCTGGACGACGAGGAAAGGATCACGTCGGATTTGCCGTGATTACCCCTTCACCGTATATCGATCTCGCGGTGCTGACCAAAGGGCTGACCGGACAGCCGGAAGCTATCGACAGCCAGTTCACGATCAGCTATCCGATGGTCTTGAATCTCTTGAAAGCTCATCCTCATGAACACATCCAAGGGATCCTGGCCAAGAGTTTTGCTCAGTTTCAGTTGAATCAGCGAGCCGAAGTCCTCGAGCAGAAGCTCGACGTCCTCCACATCAAGATGGAACCGTTCGGCCCTCGCGTCTGTACGGACTGGATCACCCAATGGCACACCTTCGACCATGCGCGAAGACACCGTCATACGCGCCATCCAACCTATCGCGCTGAACCACCGGAGATTTCAGCACGGCTGCCCTTCCTGACCCCAGGACGGGTCGTTGGGTTCAGTAGAGGACGAGGCATCGTGCTTCGCCAATATCGGAGCAAAGGCCAGAGAAATTCGATGCTCACCGTGTTGAGACCGGAAAGCGCCGTCACGGAATGTCCGGTCACGAGCGTAAAAGAAGTCTACGACCGCACCTACGACTGTCCCGAAACATCGGCCTATCCCTGGTGTTCCACCGACACATTTGATCGGCTCAGCCACCAGCTTGACGAACTGCCGCTCCGGTTGCCCCTGCTCCCCATCCTGATGTCCACCGATGGCGAGCCCCTCCCCGATGCCATTGTCCAATCGCTCGAAGACTTCCCTTGTCCGACCTGTCCCTCGCGATCCGCCTGCCAAAAAGACTTTCTCACCGCGTCACGCCTCCGGCAGGAACAACAGCGGCATACCAAATCCATTCAGGCCCTTCGCACCAGTCTATGGCATCGCTTCCAAGAGCGCGTCGAGGTCTTGCAAAAATTCGGCTATCTCACCCCGGCGACGCAACTCACGGCTGAGGGAGAATGGGCACGACTGATCCGAATCGACCATTCGCTGCTCATTACCGAACTGATTCGCGCTGAGGCCTTCACCGGCGCAGATCCGTCCCTCCTCGCCGGCATTCTGGCCAGTCTGGCCCACGATGACGATCGCCCTGGAGCCTTTCCTCGCATCAGTCCAGGGCTGAGTTCCTTGCTCGGGCAAGTTCGCAAACTCGCAGAGAGCTTATCGCCCTACGAAGATCCTCCGCTCCTCCGCGCGGATGTGGCAGCCCTCGTGGAGCGCTGGGTCGCCGACCAGACCATCACCTGGATCGGTCTCTGTCGGCTGACCACCATGGCTGAAGGCGACATCTATCGACTCCTGGCCAGGACCTTGGAATATCTCTCGCAGATCCAAACCCTCAAGGGAACTCACCCTGGCCTCGCCGAATCCGCGTCCCAGGCAATCACGGCGATCCGACGCGGTGTGTTGGAGGAACTGCCATGAACCTTGTAGGCCTAACGAACGAGGCTCCAGGACTGAGTGTGGCTGCGACTTTACCCTCAGCACTTAGTCCTCATCACTTCAAAACATGACCACCGACGAACTCGAACAGCTCTTAGCTCAACAACCCGTGGCAGTACTGCATCGCTTGGCCCGTGGACGTGTTCAGCGCCACTTTCGCGCCGGAAAGCGCCGCCTGATCGAGCTGCTGCTCCAACACTCAGCTCAAAATCGGGCCGGCTTTGAGTCCGATCTGCTGACGCTGATCGGAGAACGTCAGGCCGGACCCATATCCGAATCACCACGTCGTCGCGAGGCTCCCTCGCTCGCTCACAAGAAAGCCTCGACCAGGTCGTCCGACTCAGAGCCGTCGGAGCCCCCCATCTCGCTCCACGAATGGCTGCAAGGTATTGGCGTGCCAACGCCACAACCCTTCGTCCAAGATGCCTGGCAGGTGGAGGCCTTGGCCGCGGTGAGTGAAACCGATGTTGTCATCAGCGTCCCGACCGGAAGTGGAAAGACCTATGTGGCCGTGGAAGCGGCACGACGGGCTATGGAGGATAGTCGCAGTGTCATTTACACCTCCCCCCTCAAAGCCTTGTCGAACACCAAGTATGCGGAATTTTCGAAGATCTTTGGCCCAGACAAAGTCGGCATTCTCACCGGCGATCGCCAGGAGAACGGACAAGCCCCGTTACTCGTCATGACCACGGAGATTCTCCGCAATCTGCTCTACGATGCGGCGAGTGGTGAAATCGATGTCAGATTGGACACGCTCGGCTTAGTCATCCTAGACGAATCACAGTACCTAGCTGATCCCGAACGCGGGGTCGTGTGGGAAGAAACGATTATCTTTTGCCCTTCCCAGGCCAGACTCTTGTTACTCTCGGCCTCCATTGGCAATCCACAAGATATCGCCGATTGGCTCACGTCGATCCGGGCAACCCCCTGTCGACTGGTGCGGCACAGCACACGCACCGTCCCTCTGAGAGCCGGCTATCTGCACCCCAAT
>CAZXNN010000528.1:0-2526 GCA_964641915.1 uncultured Nitrospira sp.
GACGTAAATTTTGGATTTGTCGGTCATACTGATCGAACTGGAACTTTCACGTACGCCAGGCAAAATATGCATGCCCGCTCTGCATGCTCCTGCCGCGGCACACCGGTAGGTTTCGAACGAGAGCGCAGGCCGCTCACAGCTCTGGTGGCTGAACGGTCTGCGTGATTCGTGGTTGTATCGGACGATGCCTACGGCAACTGCGTGCCGCCTGCACGAGCGTGCTCCACTGGGTTGGGAAGGGCCAACGACGACGCTGGTACGGTCTCGACCCCGTCAGCTCGCTGGATGCGCACCGGGCGGTCGACCATCTAGAAGATAGTTCTGATGATGTAGTTTCCAGAATTGCGTCGGTCAGCCTAGAGTAACAGTGCCTGGGTTCTGACCAAGCACTACAAAGGAACACCCGCGTACGACCTACCCTATCGGCTCTGGATCATCGGCAGTTCACGTGACTCTTCTACGGCTTGCCGGATCTGCAGATGTTCGAGGCGCGAGGCTTCGAACATATTGTGCAGCATCTCATCCGACACCCGCGTCAACTGCGGCGCCGCATCTTTCATGTCGGCGTGCTCGACCAAGCGCGACACCACCTCGGCCTTCGTCGCACCCTTCTTCTGACCCATGAATGGTTTGAGCAGGAGATAGAGCACATCTCGGATCGGCATATACCGAAAAAAGCGGCGGAGAAGCTGAAAGGTCTGGCGTGGATAATGGATGAGCTTATAGCGAAAGAGCTTTTTTATCCCGGCCTGCCGCACACGGTTGATTGTTTCTCCCGAAAGGCAGGTCGGATCGATTTCCGAACATTTAAAATACTTGTACCAATCCGTGGTTTCGTTGACCAACCTGCGTTTGACGTATTCCTGCCACAGGGGTGTGCCCCGATAGACGCAGAGTCGGTTGAATCCAAACGTATCCAGCGGGAGGGCCGATGCAAAGTCGAAGGTAGCTTCCATATCCTCAATCGTCTCGTCCGGATTGCCCACCGTGAAGAATCCGTGCACGATCTCCACGCCGGCTTTTTTGGCGTTTTCAACGGCGGTCGTCACCTGATCCAGCGTCTGTTCCTTCTTTAAGCGATCGAGAATCTTCTGGCTGCCGCTCTCAATTCCGAACATCATCGCACCGCAATTGGCCTTGGCCATGGCCGGAAACAGATGTTGAGCGACCGAATCCACACGCCCCTCGATGCCCCACCGGATCGACAGCTTGGCCTCCATGATGCCGTTGCAAATCGCCTCGATTCGTTTGGGCTGGAGTAGAAAGTGATCATCGACGAACCCGACGGACTCATAGCCGAGCGCTTCGAGATGCTTGAGCTCCGCGACCACATGCTGCGGGCTACGGGCACGCCACTTCCCCTCATTGAAGATTGGGATGTCGCAGAAGATGCAGGGCCAGGGACATCCTCGAGACGTTTGCATCGTCGTGAATCGTCTCATGGAGAGCACCACCGGAACATCGAGCGGCATGGATTCGACATAGTCGAGCTCCAGGCTCTCTCGATCCGGGAACGGCCACTGATCCAGATGCCGTTCCGTTGGGCGGTTGGGATTCTGGACGACCTGGCCATCCTTCATCCATGTCAGACTTGCGACAGCTTGGGGATTCTCCAAGTTCGCCAGCAGATCGAGCAGCAATTGCTCGCCGTCGCCACGACACACACCATCGACCTCGGGACATTGTAACTTCACCAACGAAGCATTCAGGCTGGCGAATACACCGCCAAAAGCGAGCTTGACTTTTTGGTTGGTTGCGCGAATCTCTCGCGCCAGCATCTTGGCGTAGGGATAGCTGGTGGTACTGAGAAAACTAAGCCCGACGAGCGCCGGTTGCTCCTGGTTGATCCGGTCAATGATGACCTGGTTCGGTGTATCGGGGTTCGCCTGATCGAAGAGCACACATTCGTGCCCTGCCTGTTTGATCACGGATGACAGTGACATGATACCGATGGGAGGGAACCCCATCACACGAATATGACCGTTCGCAGCCCGTGTCTTCGCGGGAAGTGCATAAAACTGTGGATCACGAACGTGAATGAGAAAAACGAGCAGACAAACTCCTTGATCCGATCTCGATCACACACGGAGAGAATGATGACGGAGTGAGTGAAGGGAACTGGGAAAGGTACAAAAACGACTAGCCCGATGAGAACACCGTACCATCCGCCAATTCCCCTGTCAACGACGATGCGACGCGTACTCAGCAGCCGTTACTGGGGAGCATTCTGACCTGCTGGATCTTCATCCTGCGCCTCATCAGCTTCGCCCTCGGTGGATTCCCCTTTTGAAAGCAGTTCTTCGATCTGTGCTTCCTGGCACGTCAAGTCGTTTGCGTTGAGCAGCTCTCCATCGGTCTTGCCGAATTGGTGCGTTTTGCCGGCCCTGGCATCTTGACGATGATCTTTCATATTCGAGATCCGATCATGCCTTCCGCGATGTTTCGCTCACTCCCATATACGATGGACCTCGCTCACGCGCTCCACCCCGTCGATCTTGTCGATGACCCATTTCACATCATCTGGAA
>CAZXNN010000529.1:0-2516 GCA_964641915.1 uncultured Nitrospira sp.
TTACATCATTGCGATGCTGTTCGTGATCTTCGATATCGAGATCGTCTACATGTTCCCCTGGGCTGTGGCTTTTTCGAAGCTTGGATTCGTCGGACTCGCGGAAATGGTGACCTTTATCGGCATCTTGGTTGTCGGATTCTGGTACGCCTGGAAAAAGGGGGCACTCGAATGGGATTGAGCGGGTCCTGTCGGCGACCAACCTATTCGTCCTCGCTCCACCCATCCCCCAGTGGGTCCCTTCCGCTGCGGGCAAATGGATTGATCGCCGCCACCCGCTCACGCATTCTCGCTAGGAAGGTGAAGAGGAAAAGATGAGTTTCTTAGAACGACAATTCGAAGCCAATATCCTCACGACGAATCTGGACGCGGTCGTCAACTGGGCTCGCAAGTCGGCCCTTTGGCCGATGACCTTCGGGCTCGCCTGCTGCGCGATCGAGATGATCGCCAGTGTGTCGTCCCGCTACGATCTCGACCGGTTCGGCGCCGGCGTGTTCCGCGCCTCTCCGCGCCAGTCGGATCTGATGATCATCGCCGGTACGGTTACGCGCAAGATGGCCCCCGTGATCCGCCGGATCTACGATCAGATGCCGGAGCCGCGCTATGTGATTTCGATGGGCTCCTGCGCCACCTCCGGGAACCACTACAACAGCTACGCCGTGGTACAGGGTGTCGATCAAATCATTCCGGTGGATGTCTACGTGCCGGGCTGCCCGCCGCGGCCGGAGGCGCTGCTGGATGGATTGTTGAAGCTCCAAGAGAAGATTCAACGGGAAAAGGTGTTCGTCAAGTAATGTTGCAAGCGCTTGCTGACAGACTCGTCAAACAATTTCCTGACGCCGTGCTCTCGGTCGGTCTCGACACGAGCCGCGGCGAACTGGCTGCGAACGTGCGCCCGACAGATATGCTCACGATCGCCCGCTACCTGCATGACGCGCCCGAGATGGCTTTCGACCACATTACCGATATCTGCTCGGCGGATTACCCCACAGACCAGAACCGGTTCGAAGTGATTTATCATTTACTGTCTCTGCCGCACGGCCGCCGGATCCGGGTGAAAGCCCGTGTCACCGAAGACAACCCATCGATCCCTTCGGTGACAAGCGTGTGGCGCGGCGCGGAATTTCTCGAGCGGGAAGTGTTCGATATGATGGGTATCATCTTTACCGGACATCCTGACCTCCGCCGGATTCTCATGCCGGAAGACTATGCCGAAGGCTATCCGCTCCGGAAGGATTTCCCCGCAGAAGGCCACGGCTGGCGCAGCCAGTTCGACTTTATTCCGCGCCTCGACGAAGCGCCGGAAGAGATGACCGAAGGCGAATATTCGGACGCGGAAAAAAAACCGTTCATTGCCACGAACGGCGCCCCCGGATCGCGCCGGCGGGAAGAACTCCTCTTGAACATGGGGCCGCAGCATCCCAGCACCCACGGCGTGTTGCGCGTCGCGCTGGAACTCGACGGGGAACGCATTGTGAAGGCGACGCCGGATCTCGGCTATCTTCACCGGGGCGTCGAAAAACTGGCCGAAGGCCTGGCCTATATGCAGGTCATTCCGCATACCGACCGGCTCGATTACGTCTGCGCCATGGCCAACAATTACGCTTACGTACGGGCGGTGGAGAAACTGCTCGACATCACGATCCCGGAGCGCGCCGAATACATCCGCACACTGGTGGCGGAGATGCAGCGCATCATCGGGCACTTGTTCTGGCTGGGCACTCAGGCGCTCGACATCGGCGCCATGACCGTCTTTTTCTGGACCTTCCGCGAGCGGGAGATTCTCCTGGATCTCTTCGAACAGCTCTGCGGCGCGCGCCTGACGCTTAACTATTACCGGATCGGCGGTGTCGATAGCGACTTCACGCCGGAACTGGTCCTGCGTCTCCGGGCATTCCTGAGCACGTTTCCGCAGAAGGTGGCCGAGTACGATTCGCTCATCGCCTCCAACCGGATCTGGGTTGGACGCACGAAAAATGTCGCCGTCATTTCCGGTGAAGATGCGATCAATTTCGGCCTGACCGGCCCCACGCTCCGCGGCTCCGGAGTCGACTACGATATTCGCAAGCTGGAACCGTACGGAGTGTACGACAAGGTGGAGTGGGACGTGCCGCTGGGAACACATGGCGACACTTACGACCGGTACTGGGTCCGGATGGAAGAAATGCGGCAGAGCGCCCGCATCATTGCGCAGTGCCTGGACCAGATGCCCCAGGGCCCCATCATGGCCGATGTGCCGCAATACATCCCGCCGCCGAAGCAACAAGTGATGCGGGACATGGAAAGCCTGATCCACCATTTCATTATTTTTACGCAAGGATTCAAGCCGCCGAAAGGCGAAACCTATTGCGCCACCGAGGCCCCGAAGGGCGAGTTGGGATTCTTCATCATCAGCGACGGCAGTCCCCGTCCCTATCGACTGAAGATCCGCTCCCCCTCCTTCGTCCACATGGGGGCATTCGATCATATGGCGCGCGGATATTTGATTTCAGACATCATCACGATCTTCGGCACCTACG
>CAZXNN010000530.1:0-2504 GCA_964641915.1 uncultured Nitrospira sp.
ATCGAATGTTGGTAGTACCTGCCGTCGGCTACATGGAATCGACCTCAGTGTCGACCAAACGGTGATCAAGAGTGTCGTCAACCGGACCCTTTCCCGCCCAGACGCCCTGCTCCTCGGCGGCAGAGGCCTGAAGCCCGAACTGGACCGATTGTTGACCGACCCACTTTCGGACTACATCTTCCAACATCCCTCTTCCGGCGGTAAACGAAAGGTCCACGCGATCCTGGACGGCGAAGCAGTTCGGTTCACCACCACGAGCTCATAAATCCTTCAATCAGGCGACCAGAGTCCGCCCACCGATCGAGGCTGCCAACGGGCTTCGGCGGTCTGCGGGTTAGCGTACTGGCCAGCGCCCTCTCGCGCGTTCAGCTCTTTCACGCGCTTCCCTCCCCGCGGAACGCACCAAGCACGCATGCCAATTTCCGCACCAACGAAGCCTCCCCAAGTATTGTTGCCCCGCGCCACCACCAGGTAGGCGCCAGATCTGAACACCGTTTCGAAGCTGCCGGGCTGACAGCACATGCACTCGGCAGCTTTGCGACGGCGTCGATCGTGAACTTGCGTAAACGTCGATTTTCCCCGTTCGGCCAAGGCAAGAAGGATAACGCTGCGCTACGGGAGAGCATCATGAAATCGACAACTTCAGACAACAGCTTACCGGTCGGTTTCAGGCATCCGCGGGCTACTTTGGTGGAAGCTGAGGCCACCGAGCGTGCAGAGATGAACGCCACTCATCCGCGCCGAGCTATCAAGTTGACGATGAACATTGTGGCAATCAGTTATTTCCTGATTGCGCTGGATGCCCTTCCGAACACGATGGACCTGGCGCCGAGCGAGCAGCAGACCCAGCATGCTCAACTCGGAAACATGCAGCCCTGTGCGCCCGAGTTCGCCGATTCACTCAGACCAACAACAACAAACTCAGCCACGCTGGTGTCGGCGCGAGTCGAAGAGCTTCACGGAAAGATCAGGGAACTTAGCGTGGCACAGGCACGCGAACTGGCCGCGTTCAAAGCAGAAACAGAAGGCAGCAGCTCGGGCATCGGGAAAGGGATAGGCCCAAAAGCGCGCGGCCACTCGGCAGCTGCCGCCCGATTCGCCCAGGAAATCGCAACTACCCAATCCGAACTGGCCGAACTAAGCAGCGCGGAGTCACGCCGCTGCCGTGCGCACAACAGTTGGTGATCATCACCCGCCCGCTGATGGGCTTCCGCCCTCAGCAAGCGAAAGTCAGCGTCGTCCTGCAGCGCCCGAACTCACCGCGCTACTTGTGCCCGATCCTGCGACTCATTCGCAATCAAAAAAGTGGGGCGACAACCCGCCGCAACCCAAGGCATTCGAGAAAAGGAGCCATGATGAATGCGTTCGGAGTCGCAGCACTGTTCATGCCGACCGAGGCGGTTCTGCCGCTGCTGGTCCTCGCCGGGATCCTGATCATCGTCGGACTCAAACGAATGGGGGGCGCGATCATCGCCCTGGTTCTGCTCCTCGCGTTCTCGCCGATTCTCGAACCGGTCTTCGACGGTCTGTTCTCCGTGCTGCCAATCTGGGCAGCCCCCTTGCTGCTCGTTGCAGCCGTTTTCTCGCTGTTCGGCAGAGCCATGCGCCAGATTGCAGTCCATGTCGCGGGTGATCTCATCAGCAGCCTGGTGAAGACCCTGTTGCTCACACCCGCCCTGCTGGCGCTGCTGATCATCTCTGCAGTCTCGATCTGGATCCTGGTCCTTTGACCGTCCGCACTGAGCCTGCTTCACCTGTCATTCCCCCACTGCAAGGAGAGCGTCATGAGAACTACCAAGCGTTTGCTCACGGGTGTAATCACCTTCCTGACCGCAACGACGATGCTGGTGGGGACGCCCGGTGAGGCCTGGGGCGGCTCCATCGCTTCAGCGGCCGCAAGGGCGGCTGCCAGGCAGATGGCCCGTCAGACACCGAAACCCACCGACGTCCTGATCAGGCGAAGCAAGCATCCGGCCGCCGCCGCACACATTGATCATGCGCAGCGGATGGGACAGCCCACCATCCTGACGATCGATCGTACGCATGCCCAGCAACAGCGGGCGCAATCGCTCAAGCACATTCCACGCAAGCCAGAGAGCGCCAAGGGCATGGACCGAGACGAATACCCCTTCGCGATGACCCGCGAGGGCGGCGCCAACGCCAACGTCCGTTACATCGACGCAGGGGACAACCGTGGTGCGGGCAGGAGCCTCGGGCACCAGACCCACGGTCTCCCCGAAGGAGCACGCATCCGCGTCCTCGTCGGCGATTAAGCAGGGGGTGGAACCTGGGCATCGGATCGACACGAATGGGCGGAACAAAGGCTGCGGGCGCACCAGCAAGGGCGCGCCCGGTATTCACTCGAGAGGGAGGAGAAGATCATGAGCGCACCTGCTGAGCACAGTGCCGTTTACGAATCCCATGTCAAGGCACCCGAAGCTCTCGCCAATGTCACTGCCGGATGTAAGTTGATACGGGCTGCCGATTGAAAGTTGATACACCGA
>CAZXNN010000531.1:0-2503 GCA_964641915.1 uncultured Nitrospira sp.
CCCGCATAGCCGATATCGCAAGCGTCCATGCCGCGGTGCCGCGGCCGGAGGGCATCGGCCGCAAGGTGGCGATGCCCTCCGGATAGCCAACTAAATCGCTAGACGCTGCTTCGGCCGCGGACGACGCCGACAACGGCCGAGACCAGGAACAGCACAATGGCGATGAAGAAGATCGCCTTGGCGATTTCGACGGATGCGCCGGCAATGCCGCCGAAGCCGAGAACGCCGGCGATCAGCGCGACAACCAGAAACGTGAGAACCCAGCTCAACATGATCTTTTCCTCTCTGCTCGCGGGCGCGGCAAGGCGCCCTTGCATGCCGGGACAATGCGGGGCGGGGAACGCCAGTTCCGCAGGCGAACCGCCGAAAATTCTTCGTGAGACAGGAACGAAATCCGGGCCGGATTCGGGGCGATAAAACCTGTCAAAATGGCTGTTCGTGCCCTATATCGCTAACTCATGGCGACCGAAATTCTACATGGCCTTAGCAAGCGCAAGAAAGTCTTCACACCTGTGGGGTCGTGCATCTATTGCGGCGAACGCGAAGCACCGTTGGGAGAGGAGCACATCATCCCATTTGGTCTGGGAGGAAATCTGATACTTCCAAAGGCAAGCTGCACCAAATGCTCCGACATTACAGGGCGGCAGATTGAGGGCGCTATTCTTAACGCGCATTGGGGAACACACAGTTCTCCGAGACTCCGGCTCAATCTCCCCACTCGAAATCCCAAGAACCGCCCCACGCACCGAACTGTAAAGATAACTTCCGCGAGCGGCGAGACCCGTGCCGTTACCGTCAAAGCTGACGAGGCTCCTCTTGCATTCCTTGGCTTCACCACTGAGCACGCACGACCGGGCATTCTGCGCGGCGCGGAACCTACGGACCGTTTCATCGGGACGATCTGGTTGAAGTACAACATAGAGGACGTGCAGAAGCTGGCCGGTCCCGGAGAGAATTTCGACGGGATCGGAAGGTTTAGTCCCTTCACCTATGGTCGGATGATCTGCAAGATAGCTCATTCGCTCGCAGTCGCGGAGTACGGTTTAGACTCGTTTACACCCTATCTCCCGAACCTCATCCTCGGCCGCTCAAATGAGCTAACACACTACGTGGCAGCCCAAGTGTCTCCAGAGCCCGACAATCATGGGCTTCATAATGTTCACATTGGCTGGTTAGAGACAGCCACTCCACCATACCTCGTCGCCTATGTTCGCCTGTTTTGTAACTACGGAACTCCCGACTACATGGTCGTCGTTGGGAGGCGCAGGCTCGACGCTGCAGGACCATTTTAGGCAAAGGCACACTTGCCAGAAATGGCGATAAAACCTGTCAAAACGGCTGTTCGTGCCCTATATGACCCTCAATCCCTGCTAAGAAGGCTCCCTTTCACCGCCCCACGGTGCCATCGTGGGAAAAATGCGATTCGCGATGACCGAGCCGAACAAGCTGCCTCATGCCAGCGTTCCCGAGCACCAGCCTGCGGCTGGCGGCATCGCTGCGCGTGCGCGCGCGGCGGCCGGTCCGCAATATCTTTCCGGCCTCAATCCCGAGCAGCGCGAGGCGGTGGAAACGCTGGACGGACCCGTGCTGGTGCTGGCCGGCGCCGGCACCGGCAAGACGCGGGTGCTCACGACGCGCATCGCCCATATCCTGAGCCAGGGCCGCGCCCGGCCGCATGAGATCCTCGCGGTGACCTTCACCAACAAGGCCGCGCGCGAGATGAAACTGCGCCTCGGCCAGATGCTCGGCCATGCGGTCGAGGGCATGCCGTGGCTCGGCACCTTCCATTCCATCGGCGGCCGCATCCTGCGCCATCATGCCGAGCTGGCGCAGCTCAAGTCCAACTTCACCGTGCTCGACGTCGACGACCAGGTTCGGCTGCTGAAACAGCTGCTGCAGGCGGACAACATCGACGACAAGCGCTGGCCAGCGCGCATGCTGGCCGGCCTGATCGACGGCTGGAAGAACCGCGGGCTGACGCCGTCGCAGGTCCCCCCCGGGGAAGCCGCGGTGTTCGCCAACGGCAAGGGCGGCAAGCTCTACACCAGCTATCAGGAGCGGCTGAAGATCCTCAACGCCGCCGATTTCGGCGACCTCCTGCTGGAGAACATCCGCATCTTCCGCGAGCACCCTGACGTGCTGCGCAGCTACCAGAACCGTTTCAGGTTCATCCTGGTCGACGAATACCAGGACACCAACGTGGCGCAGTATCTGTGGCTGCGGCTGCTGTCGCAGGCGCCGTCGCCGCTTTCCACCTCTCCCCGCGTGCGGGGAGAGCATAGTCCGCCTCCGGCGGACGTCCTTGAAGAACGCCGTGGCGAAGCCACGGCTATGTCGCAAAGCGATGCGGGTGAGGGGGATTCTCCGCAGACCGAACTCCTGGAAGCAGCCCCTCACCCCCACCCTCTCCCCGTGAAGGACGGGGAGAGGGAGAAGGCCCCTTCCAAAAACATCTGCTGCGTCGGCGACGACGACCAGTCGATCTACGGCTGGCGCGGCGCCG
>CAZXNN010000532.1:0-2501 GCA_964641915.1 uncultured Nitrospira sp.
AGCCTTGAAGGATCAGATGTCCAAGATCCAGGAGCTGGCCGCGACCAGCATGGCGATCGGCTCGGCCGGCGGCGGCTGCGGCGCCGTCACAGCCAATGTCGACATGCAAATTGTGAGTGTCGTCATCGATCCCGAGGTCGGAATTAGCGGAGACGTAGAGATGCTCCAGGACCTCGTGCTGGCCGCGTCTAACGATGCGCTCCGAAAGGCCAAGGACCTGATGGAGCAGGACATGAAGGCCCTGACGGGCGGGATGAAGATGCCTGGACTGTTTTAACGCACCAGCTTACGCTCGATATCGTCTCAACGGATTACCACCGATTCAATCATGTCAATCGATCAACGTGGATTACTTGCCCGCCTCGTGAAAGAGCTGGTTCGCCTTCCCGGTGTCGGACAGAAGAGCGCACAACGGCTGGCCTTTCACTTGCTCAAAGCAGAGCGTGAGGACGCACTCCGGTTGGCTGATGCCATCCGCGCGGTCAAGGACGGGCTGGCATTTTGTCGTCAATGCAGGAACATCGCTGAAGGCGATTTGTGTGAATTCTGCCTCGATCCCAAACGGGACCGGACCAAAATCCTCGTCGTGGAAGAACCCAGCACGACCTATGCGATTGAACGGGCCGCCGGCTATCGCGGTCTCTACCACGTGCTGCTGGGCACCCTCTCTCCCCTCGATGGCATCGGCCCGGGAGATATCCGGGCAGAGGAACTGGTTGAACGGGTGAAACTAGGGGGGGTGGACGAAGTCATTCTCGCCACCAGTCCGACGATTGAAGGGGAAGCAACCGCGATCTATCTCACCAGATTGCTCAAGCCGTTTGTCACCCGCGTATCCCGTATCGCTTATGGCATCCCGGTCGGCATGGATATCGAGTATGCCGACGAAGTCACGTTACTCAAGTCGATCGAGGGCCGCCGGGACTTGTAGACACTGCACTCTCTCCGCATCATTCCCGTTGACCGGTTCTTTCGACGGCTGCTATAGTTTCTTATCGATTGGGACGATCGGAGCCAGCATCCATGAAGGCACCTGCTCCCCGAACAAAATCCTCTGCATCACGCACAGCTTCTTCACGTTCGAAGACTGCCACCCGCACCGTATCTGCCAAAACCAAGAAACCCGCTTCTCCACAGATTCGTTCTAAGTATCCTGATATTCGGCGAGCCCTTGAACGCCAACGCGCTGACCTGCTTGAAGAAGTAGGAGGAGTGCTGACTCAGCACAAGACCCCGGAAGCGTTACCCGATGTGAGTGATCAGGCGTCGGCAGAAGAAGATCAGCGCTTTTCCATGCGGATCATGGAACGCGAGCAGAAACTGCTCAAGAAGGTCAATGAAGCCTTGGATCGGATGAAGAACCAGACCTACGGCATCTGCGAGCAATGCGGTGAAGATATTCCCTACAAGCGGCTCAAAGCCCGCCCCGTCACGACGTTCTGTATCGAGTGCAAAACCATTCAGGAGCAGAAAGAACGGTCTCGCCGGTAACCCAGGCTCCCCGTCTCTCCTTCACGGTTTTTTCAGGATCTTCACTCGCTCCTTGACCCGGGCAACTCTCCCCTCTTCTTCGGGAATTCCCTCAACAAGCGCCAGGAAGGTTTCATATTCGGCGAGAGCCCGTTTCGGATTCGTCGGCTCGTAGGCCTCCGCGAGATTGTAACGGGCCATGGCATAGTTCGGTCGCAGGATCACCGCCTTCTCAAATAGACTCATGGCCGCGGCTTTCTCGCCGAGTTTATTGTGGACCGTCCCCAGATTGTTCATGACTTCAGGAACATTCGGCCGGATGGCGAGGGACTGAAGCATTTCAGCCTTCGCCTTTTCAAACTGTCCTTTCGCATCCAACGAGACACCCAACCGATGGTGGGCTTCCGCCATCCACACTTTATTGGCAAAGCCGCTCGTGATCGACTTCTGATAGGCATCTGCGGCGATGTCGTAATCCTTGTCCTTGCAATAGGCCAATTGCGCCGTCTGACCCCGGGCGAACTGTTGCAACGAGACAAATGGTTCTTTGTCTTCGCTCCCCTGACTATCAATCTTCATTCCCGACTTGCCGCCAGCTGGCTGTCTGAGCCTATCGAGGAATTCTCGTCGGTAGGGCGAAAACAGCCGGACATACGGGTCAATCGTGAAAGAAGCCGTGAGGAGAATCATATGCTCCCGGTTGCCGGTCACCAGATATTCGACGGTCGTTTTCTCATCGCCGGTATCGAAGATGGCGCTGGAGTCCATATTGGCCTTCGTCGCTAACTGCGAGACATTCAGATAAAACTCCAACTGCGGCTTCAACGCGAGCAACGTCTTTCTCAAGACCGGATAGGGCTCGAGCTCCAGTCCGCTCGGGAACATAAAAATCGCCCCCACAAGCATTCCGTCCTCGTCGAAGAAATATGATTCGTCAGCATGTGAAGGACTCTGCGCCGCGGAGTAGACCAATTCCTGGCCGCTTCCCCAGGCTCTCACCGTGAATGTTTTGGGTGGAACTTTCTTCAGAA
>CAZXNN010000533.1:0-2500 GCA_964641915.1 uncultured Nitrospira sp.
CCTTGAGCGCTTTGGTTTTGTCCGTCAGAACACGAAGAGCGGAATCAAAGTCGCGGGGTTTACGCATGTGCGTTAGGTCCTTATCAAAGAAAGGAGTGCTTTGATTTTATTGTCGTTCCTGATCTCGCGGGGTGAGAGACCTCGCACGCCGTATGACGCAACATGCGGCGATGAGCAGATGGGTGAGGCAAACCGGGTGCTTCCGGGGAGCCATAAATCAGCAGAACCCATCAAAGTCGGACGGACGGGGACTTCCGATCCCGTAGCCGGTCCGGCCAGCGAGCTTGCCATGGCGAGGGAAACCGAACCGATGGTGGACGCCCCGGTAGAACCGCGAACTCGCCAACTCGGAAGTGGGCGGGTCGATCTGTGGTGCGAACCACCGATCGGTGGAGAGTTGGTCCGTCCTATGCGTACATGGACCGGGGGCACGCAGCATGCTGCGCGCCAGCCTCGATATGGGTTTGCGTGGTGTCGAGGCCAGATTCCACACGGGGTAGAGTCGGCGCCTAAAGCGGGCGAGAGATCAGTTGCGAAACCTAAGAACCTTGTCGTCGCTTCCGGCAGTTTCCGACACCGGATGGCTGAAGTGACCAGCGATCGTGGCGATAAGGGACGGAGCCTTCGTAGTAGTCCGGGGACGGGAAAGCCGTCCACATGGCGAAGGGAGGCAGTGGATACAGCAAGCAGGCAGGAGGTGGACGCAAGTCCGGCGAGGTGAATATCTCGTTCGTCCTCGACATGCAGCGCAAGCTGTATCGGTGGAGCAACGAAGACCCCGATAAGGTCTTTGTTGATCTGTTCAATCTCGTATGTGACCGCAGAACTCTGAACGAGGCTTGGCGAAGGCTCGCCCGCAACAGCGGCAGTCGGACACCGGGCACGGACGGGATGACGCGGCTCACGGTCGAACAGCGTCCCGGGGGTGCAGCGGCGTTCCTCGAAGAAATCCGAGAGGCGCTCTGCAACGGAACATATTGCCCGGAGCCTGTCAGGCAACGGCTCATCCCGAAGCCCGGCAAGCCGGGCCAGTTCCGGCCACTCGGCATTCCCACGCTGATCGACCGCCTGGTACAGATGGCTTTGAAGCTGATCCTGGAGCCCATCTTCGAGGCGGACTTCTATCCGACCTCGTACGGGTTCCGCAAAGGACGGAGCACCCACGATGCTCTGGTGAGAATCCAGAAAGTCCTTCATCCGACGCGGCGCGGACCCTCGGTCTATCGCTACGTCATAGAAGGCGACATCAAGGGCTGCTTCGACGCCATTGATCACCACGTCATGATGGAGGGTGTGCGACGACGCATCAGTGACCGCAAGGTGCTGAGGCTGATCTTCGCATTCCTGAAGGCGGGCGTGATGATCGAGGGGACCGTCCGTCACCCCGTAACAGGCTCGCCGCAAGGCGGGATCATCTCGCCGATGCTGTCGAATATCTACCTGACAGCCATCGACGAGCGTTACGGAAGATGGTCCATGCGCCCTCGTGAACCAAGTATAAATGCCGCTGCCCGAAGGGCGAGAGACCGCAAACAGGGCAAGACGGCGTTCTACATGGTGCGATACGCGGACGACTTCGTCGTCCTCGTTGACGGAACGAGGGAGCAAGCGGAGGCGGAAAAGCTCGCGCTGGCGCAGTTCCTGAAAACGGAGCTTCGCATGGAGTTGTCGATGGAAAAGACTCGGGTCACCGACGTCAGGGAAGGCTTCGACTTCCTTGGCTACCGGGTGGTGCAGGCCAAAGCGCTCCGCACGGGGCATTGGGTCGGCAAGCTCTTCATACCGAAGGGCAAGCTGAACGACCTGCGTCACAAGATCAAGGTCATGGTGAAAGGCATTCCCACCGGATGTTCTCTCGCCGAAGTCATCAGCAACCTCAATCCGATCATCGTAGGATGGAGGAACTATTACCGATACGCCATAAGGGCGTATCGCGAGTTCAACCACCTTGATTATTGGATATGGCAGCGCGTGGGGCGCTGGCTGAGAAGAAAGCACGGAAAAGCGACGTGGCCGATGCTGCGCCGCCGCTTTTATCTCAGCGCCCCGGGACAACGACGGCAATGGACCGAAGGGGCCAAACGCCTGCGGTTTCTCTGTGACGGAGGAACCATGCATTACCCGGATCAGAGCATTGCGAAGCCGAACGGATGGACCGCAGACGGGGAGCACCAGCAACGCGAAAGCGTGCGCGGCTTCTGGAATGCGTTCCAACGTCTCAGACATATCTGAGGCCCACCCATAGGCGCACGAGCGCCCATGCATAGAGAGCCGGATGCTTGGAAACCTGCACGTCCGGTTCGGGAAGAGGGATGAAGAAACTTGTCCCCGAGAGGGGATGGAGCGCTTCATCTCTACTTTCACTACCAATCTCCTTGCTGGTCGCGCTGCGATCATAACAATTGCATTCGCCGATTGCTTTAGGGATCGTGAGACAGAATGAACCTGAGCGATCCCTCACGGGAATCTTTCTCGTGAGGGCGCGCTTATACGTCGTGCC
>CAZXNN010000534.1:0-2490 GCA_964641915.1 uncultured Nitrospira sp.
ATTCAAGCGATTGACTCATTTTGAGGATGTGTCGTAATGCCTGAGGGTGAACGGATTTGTGGACGGGAGCTGGGACGAGGGCCTCAGTACGGGCGCAGCCTGCTTGTAGGGGTCTGCCTGTTCATGAGCGCCTGTGCGGCTACGGACGAGGCGATTCAGAAATCTCAGGGTCATTATCAGGAAGGCATCGCGTCGCTCAGCGGGGATCGGCAAAAAGCGTTTGTGTCGTTTCAGCAAGCTGTCCAGTTGAATCCGAAGAATAAAGAGGCGCGCTATGGCCTGGGCCATGTTTATGCAATTCAGGGGAAATTAGCTCTGGCTGAAGAAGAGTTTCGAACCGCCATCCAGATTGACGACGCCTATTCAGAAGCGCATACCTATCTGGGGCAAGTGCTGGCCAGCCAGGAGAAGTGGGATGAGGCGATCCGGTCCTACCGGGCCGCACTCGCCAATCCTCTCTATGCCACTCCGGATTTGGCGCGGTTCCATTTAGGCCGGGCATTGGCCCAACGGGGAGAATTCCAGGAGGCGATGGAGTCGTTGGAGGACGCGGTGGCTGCGAATCCTGCCAGTGTGCCTCCGGCACTGACCCATCTTGAATTGGGGCGCGTGTATTCCAAGTTGGGATATGCCGTCAAGGCGCGAGAGATTCTCAGTAAGGTGAAAGCGATGGATAAGGGCGGCGAGTATGCCGCGGCAGCAACAGAAATTTTGGCTCGGTTAAAGTAGTCGAGGGCGTATGGAATCGGTTGGTGAATTCTTTCGGCAGGTTCGTGAGACTAAGGGGCTGACTATCGATGAAGTCGCGGCGAAGACGCGCATTCGGTCAGATTTTGTCAAAGCCTTGGAGGATGGGAACTTCGCCAAGTTGCCCGATCAGGTCTTTGCAAGAGGGTTTGTTCGATCCTATGCGCGATCCCTGGGGCTCGACGAAGAAGATGCCATTCACCGGTTCGTCCAGTCAGCCGGGGCTTTTTATGAAAAGCAGGATGAGCGGGAGCGGTTGAAGGTTCGGCAGGTTGAAGAAGAGCGGAAGCGCCAAGCCAACCGGAAAGCGGTGGCGGTGGCGATCGGGATTGCGGTGTTGACGCTCATTTTCTTGCTGAGCCGTGAGCAATCGTCGGTTTTGCGACGCAGCACCTCCGAGCTGACGTCGAATAAGCGGAGCTCTCAGGCGACAAAGGAAGCCGTGGAGCCAAGCACCCACCAAGATCCAGAGCCTACTCCCATTCCAGCCAAGTCCAGTGAAGTCGTACCTCCAGCCCCCACGAAGCCTGCGGTGGAGGGGCGTGCAACTGAACCGGCAGGAAGCCATCCTCCGGTGGTTGCATCGAAGCCTGAGCCGGATCTCGTTGCAACGGCCTCGCCTGGCACGGATGGTCCGCTTGGTGGCATTTCAATCGAAGGCACGGGGCAATCTGCAGACGGGCAATTGGTCCTGGATCTTGAGGCCAATGAGTTGAGTTGGGTCGTGGTTCAGATCGACAGCGGCAGTCCGCAGGAGGCGTTGCTGCGCCCGGGAGAGAAAGCTCATTGGAAAGGGCAGGATCAATTCGTACTAACGTTGGGCAATGCCGGAGGCGTTAAAGCTGAACTCAATGGGAAGCCGCTTAAGCCGTTTGGTCCAAGCGGGAAAGTGGCTCGCGATGTGGTGATCAAGCGGTAAGGCTATAGTGCCACCTCATTCTGTTTCTCCTCAAGCGGAGCCTCGTCCATCAGGTCTTGTCCCCACTTCCAAGTGTTCCCCCGCCATTGGCGAAGGCGATGACCAGGCCAAATTGGTCAGCCTCGATCTTCACTAGTTCTGACGTGGGGCAACAATGAGAGTTTGTGGCGCAAAGGTGTCACGGCGATGTCTGGTTGAAGATCTTGTCCGGATTGATCGCTGCAAGTGACTCAAATAAGGCCTTTCAGTCTGTGACTCTTGTGGCACGACCTTTGATACATAGGCTGAACGTAACGAGGCAGGGGGAAGTGAGTTCAGGTGCTGCGAGTGGTCAAGAAGGAGTCGGATTTCTTGACAAGAAATGAGCGCGGTTGCTATAGTCCGCCCGTTTAAGTGGATTCTTTTGGTACGGGTATTCTAGAGCCAGCGGCCTGTGGCCGAGTTCACGTGTGGTGGGTTCAACACAAAGGAGGACGTGCGATGGGTTACTTCTCGAAGTTCTTGGGAGTTACTGCGGCCCTGATGCTTATGACGGCGACGGTGGCGGGAGCCGCGGAAAGAGATCCGCTGAAGCCCCGTGTTCCAGCCGATCAGATGGGCGATGCGAAGGCCATGAAGAATCCGGTTGCTTCGTCTCCGGAAAGCATTGCCAAGGGTAAGGCGTTGTTCGAGGGCAAAGGCACCTGCTTCAATTGCCATGGAAAAGAAGGCAAGGGCGATGGACCGGCCGGCGCGATTCTGGATCCGAGCCCCCGGGACTTCACCAACTGCAAGTTCCACAAGAAGCGGAAAGATGGCGAGTTGTTCTGGGTCATCAAGAACGG
>CAZXNN010000535.1:0-2483 GCA_964641915.1 uncultured Nitrospira sp.
GGCTTGTCTACGGTCAGGTAGATGAGGGCTTATGAGTAGTATTGTATGCGTATCTCAGTGTGCGGCACGTTGCATGACGACCAGCGGTCCTTGATCGAGATCGTAAAGCAGTTGCTGAAGCCTGGTGGCGTCCGGATCCGACAGCGTTTGAAACTCCAGGCCGAAGATATTGCCCCGCACCCAGCGGACGACGGCCTCCTTGATCTCCAGCGGCCACTGGGAGTCAGGGAGCTGGATCTGGAGGCCTACGACGCTTTGAGCCGGCAGCGGGATTTTCGATTCGATACTACAGCCGCCCACGGACAGATTGGTAATAGTGCCCTGACCTGCGAGTGTTTCGCCGGCGAAGGTGCTCCCGAAGTTCACGTCGAATCGCGGGCTCTTCCGATGATATCCCATGTTGATACACCTGCCGGAGTTGAGTTCAATGCGCTATGGGCGCCGATACACGTGAGGGCTGCGGTCTTTCTTCATCGGCACAATCGACGGTCGACTTGAGGTGGAACGGATCGGGTGCGATGGGAAAATACTGTCGGCGGAGGCAGGGCGGAAGTATTCGGGCGCGGCGAAGGGGGCTACTTGGCTGCCAGCTCTTCCTGTACGGCCTGAAGCAGCTTGTTGAGATCGAAGGGTTTCTGGAACGTCCGTCGGGCGCCAAAAAGGTTCGCCACGTCAAGAAAGTTACGATCGCCTTGCGCGCCGGTAATCGCAATGACCTTGGCGTCAAGGTACTCACGAGTCAGCTGGAGTGTGGTTTCCAAGCCGTCGGTATCCGGCATCAGCAGATCCATGATAACCAGATCGGCCGGGTGCTTCTGATAGACCTCAAGCCCTTCGCGTCCATTGGACGCTTCGAGCACCTGATGTCCGGCCTTTTCCAGCACCTCGCGGAGGAGATGGCGGATAGACTCTTCGTCGTCGATGATTAAAATCGTAGCCATGGTTTTTCCTTAATCCCTGAGGCCGATCTTACCCGTCTGCCGGCTGTGTGTCTAGGAAGAAAATGGTTGCGGCCGGCTTGGACAGACGAGGGTCTCACTCGTGCCTAATCATGCACGCGAAGCATCGTATCGAAATGGAACGGACATGAGCGGAGAGCCGATCGAACGAATATACATTGACCGATCCGATCCTTTTTGATAAAACTCGCTTCATCTGCTGCTAGTTCTCTGCAACGCACCTTCTTCGGAGAGTATCTTTGTGACAACTGATTCAGACTGGGCCTGGACCCGACGCACGTTTTTGCAAACTTCTGTGATGGCCTTGGCTCTCGCCGTGCTGCCAGGGCTGCGGCCCCAGCGCGTCGCGGCGCAGGCGTTTCCGGAGGGACGATTGACCCTTTTGAATGTCTGGACCAATGAGCGGCTGGATGTGACGTATCGCAACGAGGCCGGCGAGTATGATCTGGAAGCGCTGGACGACGTCAATCATATCCTGCGGTGCCATGCGACCGGTGAAGTCTCAGCGATCGATGTGCGGGTGTTGGAACATGTCAATCTGGTGCAAAAGAAGTTAGGCGGCGATCGGGAGATTCATATCATCTCCGGCTATCGTTCTCCGGAGTATAATGCGCAACTCGTGCGTGCCGGCCGGCGTGCGGCGAAGAATAGCCTGCATATGCAGGGGCAGGCGATCGATATACAGATTCCAGGCCTTCATCCCAAAGTCATTCGGCAGGCTGCGCTGGAATTGGGCTATGGCGGCATCGGCTACTATCCGCGTTCGAAATTTGTGCATCTGGATTCCGGGGCGTTCCGGTCCTGGTAAGAGCCGGTAGTTTGTGGTACCTCCATCGCGGTATCCTCGTCTGCTGTTCCAACCTGTAGCGACTCATTATTCTTGAGGAGGATTGTATGATCGTTCGTCTCCATAGTCTGAGATGTGTGTGCCTGGTTGCGCTGCTGGGTACGATGGTCGATGCGCCGGTGGTTCAGGCTGAGACAACGAACGGAGCTGCGAAGCTCGTGGTCGCGAAGGGGAAGCGTGTGTCGCTGGAATATACGCTGAAGCTGAACGAGAAAGAGGTTGTGGAATCGAATGTCGGCGGTGAACCGATGACCTATTTACACGGTGCGGAGGAAATTGTTCCCGGATTGGAGAAAGCGCTGGAGGGGATGGCGGTCGGGGAGAAGAAGCACATCGCCGTGAAGCCCGTGGATGCCTACGGCGAGGTGGATCAGAAAGCCATTCAGGAAGTGAAAAAGAATCTGGTGCCGGAGCATGCGTGGAAGGTTGGAGCCGAATTGGAAGCGCGGGGGCCCGAAGGCCAGTCGCTGTTTCCCCATGTGACGGAAGTGAAAGAGGATTCCGTGGTGCTGGATTTCAACCATCCGTTGGCCGGGAAGACCTTGTATTTCGACGTCAAAATTCTGGAGATCCGCGCTGAAGCCAAGACCAAGTAGCCGAGTGCTGTTCGCGGGCTGCGGAAACATCGTCAGGAGGCTCAAAAAGGCTGTCCAGCAAGGCCGCAGCGAGTGAAGGAC
>CAZXNN010000536.1:0-2478 GCA_964641915.1 uncultured Nitrospira sp.
TGGCCGGCCTCGTGCCGATTCTGTGGAGCCACGGCACCGGTTCGGAGGTCATGCAACGCATCGCCGTTCCGATGATCGGCGGCATGGTCTCGTCGACGATCCTCACCCTCGTCGTCATCCCGGCGATCTACGCGATGGTGAAGGGCTGGCGGCTGTCCGCGCCGGCGCAGAGTGAGCTAGCGGCGCAGCCTGGCCGCCCGAAGGCGTCCTGAATTGACCCGGGCGAGCTCGGTGCGGCGACGGTCGCGCCGAGCTCGCGTCGGGCGGCCTACATCATGCAGCCCATGCCGGTCAGGAGCTGATCGGCCTTTTTCTGCTGGTCAGCGGTGAGGCCGGTGTACAGCGCGGCCAGGGCCGGCTTGATCTCCTTCAGCGCTTGCGTGCGCTTCTCCATCATGACGATGCGTGCGTCGATCCGCTCGACCGGCGATTTCGCCTCCATCATCGACATCATGGTCTTCTGCATGTCCTGCATGCCTGTCAGGTTTTTCCGGATTTGAGCCGCGTAGACCTCCCACGCTGCGTTCTGAGCATCGGTGATGGCAAGCTCAGCCTTCAGAAAGGCGATGCGGCCCTCGGCATGGCTCGTGCCCCCGCCCATCATCGGGCAGTTGGCCATCATATCCATCATGCCTGGCCCCATCATCCCGTCACCCATCATCCGGCCCATCATACCGGGACCCATCATGCCGCCCGGCATTGGGCCCGGCGGCTGCGCCTGGGCCGCAGCACCACCCGGGTGATGTGGGTCAGGCGCTGGCTGCGCCAATGCGTCGCCGCCGAACAGAAGTCCGGCCATGACAGTTGCCGCAGTAAATCGTGTGAGGGATTTTCGCATAGCGCTCTCCTTCGGTTTGCCGTCGCAAGCAGCGACTGGCTTTGCGTGGGTCGTGATTGCGTGTGGGGGCCAGCCGCCACGCCCGCCGCTCCCAGTCACTTCTGCAGTCACATGGAGCCGGCCCCGAGGACACTAGCCGCGCGCCAGTAACACAGCGTGCCGTATCTGTTGCAAATTGTGTCAGGCCAGCTTCGCCGGGATCGTCATATCGCAGCGGTAATCTGATCGCGCCACGCTGCTCGGCCGATCGCGAACCACAGAGCCAAACTCGGCACGATGATCCACTGGAGCAGCGGAGCCAATCCCGTACCCGACACCGGCAGCGTCGGCATGAGGTCGGAATAGGCCCAGGTGCCGCGTACGCTGACGTTCATCCATTCGCTGTAGATCGTGTATCCGACGCCGAGCAGCAGGGTCAGCAGCCACACGCGGCGGCTTCCTGCCGCTGGCCATGTCGGTCGACAGAGAATCGCGAGTGATACCAGCAGGGACAGACCGGCGATCATCAGGTCGCCCACGGTGCAATGGACGACGGCGAAGGACTGATCGCGAAGCGAGCCCTTGCTCCACAGCGTGTAGAGCGGTAGTTGCAGGATTTCCCATGCGAGGTGCAAAGGCAGCGACGCAGCAAGATACCGGCGCAGAGCAAGCGGCCAGTCCGGGCAGTGCCCATCCTTGAGGTTCATATCGGCCCCTTCGCCCGGACCAAGTTTCGGGCAGTTCCCGGTGCTGGCTCGGCGCTGAAGATGAGCGGCAGGTCAGGTCACGGCAAGCGCGGAACCGCGCATTGAAACACTTTGAAACAGGACCGATACCGGGCGATACGAATGTTGCGCTAAGCTTCCGGCGCTACAACTGACCGCGAGCCATGACTACCAAAGACCCCGAACTCAGCTCACAACCCTCCCCCGCGAACAGCGATGGGCACATCCTGATCGTCGATGACGACGCGCAGATCCGTCAGCTCGCAGGAAAGTTCCTGCGCGAGCACGGCCATCGCGTAACCATGGCCCGCGACGGCCGCGAGATGCGGCAGGTCCTCGAGACGGCCGCCATCGACCTCATCCTGCTGGACATCATGCTGCCGGGCGGCAACGGTCTCGATCTCTGCAAGGAGATCCGCTCCCGCTCTTCCATCCCCATCATCATGCTGACCGCACGAGGTACGGAGACGGACCGCATCGTGGGGCTCGAGATCGGCGCCGACGATTATATCGCAAAGCCCTTCAACCCTCGCGAGCTCCTGGCCCGGATCAACTCGGTGCTGAGGCGTACGCGCAATCATCAGGGCGGCGCATACGAGGGCGGCGGGCATGTGCTGCGGTTCGAGGGGTGGTCGCTCGATACGCGACGCCGGGAGCTCAATGATCCGGGCGGCGTGGTCGTCGACCTTTCGACCGGAGAGTACGACCTGCTGCTGACGTTTCTCGAGCTGCCGCAGCGCGTGCTGACCCGGGATCAGTTGATGGACAGCGCCAAGCACCGAATGGCTACCGGGTTCGACCGCGCCATCGATATCCAGGTGAGCCGGCTGCGCAAGAAGCTCGGCTCGGACGAGGACGGCCAGAACATGATCAAGACCATCCGAGGGTCGGGCTACATGTTCGTGCCGGCGGTCACCCGGGCATGATCCGCGCGCT
>CAZXNN010000537.1:0-2478 GCA_964641915.1 uncultured Nitrospira sp.
GATTATGTGGTGGTGAGTGAAGCCCGGGAGTTTTTGCTGCGCGTGCGCGGGTTGTTGCATATTCATGCGGGCATGGCGCAAGAGATCCTCTCCTTCGATGAGCAGGTGTGGCTGGCGGCGCGGTTCGGATTTGAAGACCGTCCGCATCTCCTGGCCGTCGAGCAGTTCATGCAGCAGTACTATCGCCACACGATGGGACTGCACGAAGCCACAACGAGATTTGTCCAGCGGTGCAAGTCGCGGTCGATCTGGGCGCGAGTCTCCGGCTGGCTGCCGACGGCTAAGTTGGAAAAGTATTTCGTGTTGAGCGGTGAGGTCTTGACCGTTCCGGTAGAGTTACGGCCGCGGGTGATCGAGAGCCCTGCCTTGCTGATGCGGCTGTTCGATCTGGCGCGGTCCAAGCATGTCTCGATTGAGCCTGCCCTGGTGGAAGATATCCATCGCCACATGGAAGGGCTTGCGGGGAAAGAATTCTGCACTCCTGAAGTGAGTCGGATTTTCATGAGCATTCTGGCCGGACCCGGCACTGCTGCCACCTTGGAGGCAATGCACCGCGCGCATTTGCTGGAGAAGTTGATTCCCGTCTGCTCATCCGTGCGGGGGCTGATGCAGTTCAACCAGTACCATAAATACACCGTTGACGAGCATAGTCTGTTGGCGGTCGCGAAAGTGGAGTCATTCGCGCAGGATCAGGGCATGTTGGGTGAAGTGTATCGGGAGATCAAGCGCAAGGACCTGCTCCATCTCGCGGTGTTTCTCCATGATCTCGGGAAAGGCCAGGAGGAGGATCATAGCGAAGTCGGCCGTCGGATCGCCGAAGAGATGGCCATGCGATTGGGCCTGGACGATGCGGAGCGCCGGACCGTGGTGTTCCTCGTCCACCGGCATCTCATGATGGCCCATACCGCTTTTCGCCGAGATCCCAGCGATGAGAAAGTTGTGTTGCCCTTCGCCCGCGAAGTCGGAACTCCGGAAGTCCTGCGCAAACTCCTGGCGCTCACGGCGGCCGACATTGCGGCGGTAGGACCGGGTGTGTTGACGAAATGGAAAGAATCGCTGCTGATCGAGCTGTATCTGCGCACGATGCAGGAAGTATCGGGGGAGCGGGAGGCCGCCGATGCGCCGGAGCGCCTCAAGAGTATTGTGGTCGAGGTCATGCAGCAGCCGGCGCTGCGCGGGCAAGCGGATGTTTCCCCGCCATGGGTAGAGGCGCAGTTGCGCCAGTTCCCGTTGCGCTATGCTTACGGGACGTCGCCGAGAAGAATCGCCGCGCATTTGTCGACGATTAGACGGTTAAGTCCCGGAGAGGTCCTGGTCGACTCGGAGTTCAACGATCTCCTCGGGACCTGTGAATATGCGGTGGTGACGTTCAACGATGTCATCCCAGGAATCTTTTCAAAGATTGCCGGGGTGATGGCCGCGAACGGATTGCAGATTCTGGATGCCCAGATTCTGACCAGATTGGACGGCGTGGTGGTCGATACGTTCCAGGTGACGGATCCAGACTACAAGGGAGCGCCGCCTCGGGACCGGCTTGAATCGATCGGGGCCATGATTCGGTCGGTGTTGCAGGGGAAGGAAGCGGTGGAGACCGTCGTTCAGCGGGGCACCAGGATGTCCGCGTCGCGGTTGATCGGCCCGGCTCGGCAGGCGACGGAAGTACGGATCGACAATGAAACGTCGGAGCGATACACCATCGTTGATGTTTTTGCAGACGACCGGCAGGGCTTGCTCTATGTGATCACCAATGCCATCTTTCTCCAAGGCTTGTCAGTGCATGCCGCACGGATTTCTACGCGGCTGGATCAAGTGGCCGATGTCTTTTACGTGACCGATGCGCAGGGAAGAAAGGTCGAGCAAGCGGAGCTGGTCGAGTCGGTGCGTCAGGGCATCTGGAGGGAAATTGAAGAGTTCTTGGGTGTGAAGGCAGCATAACCGTCGAAAAGGTCTCACGCAGCTTGTTGTGAGGAGCCTGAAAGGAGGAGGGGATGAACGTTCGTGAGGTGTTAGAGTTTGCGAAGAAGAACAAGGTTCAAGCGGTAGATCTGAAGTTTGTGGATCTCATCGGAACCTGGCAGCATTTTACCATTCCGCTTGGAGAACTGACGGAGGATTTGTTCAAGGATGGCTCAGGCCTTGACGGCTCTTCCATCCGCGGATGGAAGGCGATCAACAATAGCGACATGCTCGTGGTGCCGGACCCGGCGACGGCGACCATGGACCCCTTTTGCGCGGTCCCGACCCTCAGCTTGATCGGAAACGTGGTCGATCCAATCACCCGCGAGACCTACAATCGTGACCCCCGCTTCATCGCCCAGAAGGCGGAGAAGTATCTCCAGAGCACCAAGATCGGCGACACCTCCTACTGGGGGCCCGAAGCCGAGTTCTTCATTTTCGATCAGGCCCGCTACGATCAGACGAATCACAGCGGGTACTACTTCATCGATTCCGAAGAGGGTGTCTGGAACATGGGGCAGG
>CAZXNN010000538.1:0-2466 GCA_964641915.1 uncultured Nitrospira sp.
CAATGGCTTCGGCTCTTGTCTGGACACCCAGATGCCAATAGATGCGCCGCAGATAGGTTTGAACAGTCCGAGTCGAGATGCCTAAGACCGCACTCATCTCTTTGTTCGATTGGCCTCTTCGCAGCAGCGCCAGTACTGCTTGCTCTCTCATCGACAGGTCCTTTCCCACCGCTACGCTCCTGATCCGACCCTTTGGGATTGCGATGTCGTATCTCTTTCCGAGTCGGATGCACCATAGGCGAATCCCTCGGCTTCGTCGATGCGCCACCATGAGTACGGTGCTTTCCGTAGGGGCATGAAGCAGATTGCTCGCTGCGGGATGAGCGCGATACAGTGGCCGCAAAAGTAGCCCCATCAGCGGTCACATCCGATTGATGCAGATGCGATGGGCCTTGTGCCGGATGAAATTCGATGAAGATGCGGTCGACGGGTGTGCAGGGGGGCGATCTATTCTGTTGTTGCGACTCTCGCCATCGAGCCAAATCCTGAATGTTTCCGTCCAAGCAGCCGAAGGGCGATCCCATGCGTCGATTTCGCGAGCAGACGATCAAGCAGGTGCTGGAGTTTCTCCATGACCTCTATGCCTTCCGGTCATGGGATGAGCTGACCACGCATGTCCTGAACAGTCTGCCTACGCTGATTCCCACCGATATCTGCTCCTACAACGATATGAGCTCGCGGCGGCGTTATGCAGCCTATCGGGGTTGGCCGGACAACCATCCCACGATTCCCCAGGCGGCAGAAATACTTGGCCGCTATGCGCATCAGCATCCCATTTTGACTCATATGGAACAGACCAAAGATCCGACGAGCCACAAGATCACCGACTTCATGGCGCAGCGGCAGTTCCGGACGACGGCCCTCTACAACGAATTCTATCGTCCGCTGCAATTGCCCTATAACATGGCGGCTACCATTGCGCTGACGAAAGATTCCACCATTGCTATCGGCTTCAACCGCATTAAACGGGACTTCACGGAAGATAATATGGCGGTCCTCGATGTGCTTCGACCACATCTTGTCCAGGCTTACGGCAATGCCGAGCGTGTTACGGGCTTGCAAGAGCAACTCTCCACCTTCCATCGGGCCATCGAAGAACTGGATCACGCGGTGGTGGCGTTCACATCGCGAGGCCGTATTCAGTGGGCCACTCCTCGCGCCTACCAGCTGCTGACTGAGTATTGGCTGGACCGCCGTCGGCGGTCCGAGTGGCTGCCCGCTCCTCTGCGTGGTTGGGTCGCTGACTGCTTGTCTAATCTCGACAGGTCCGGTCACATTTCTGCTCCGTTGGCCCCACTGGTGCTGATCCGGCCGGATCGAACCCTCACGATCCGGCTCGTTCTTGACGGCTCGAAACGCCTGTTGCTACTTGATGAACATCGGACGAGACTGTCACCGGCCATGCTCAAGCCGCTTGGATTAAGCCCGCGTGAGACAGAAATCTTGATCTGGGTTGTGCAGGGCAAGACCAATCCGGAAATCGGGACAATTCTTGGCATCAGTCCGCGCACCGTGCACAAGCATGTAGGGCGAATCTACACGAGACTTGGCGTGGAAAACCGCCATGCGGCGATGGCGCTGGTGATGGACATGGTTCGGCAGGGGAGGTGAGGGAAGCAGCGAGCAGTGAGTCCGACGTTGTGACCTCATCATAGTACACCGCGCGGTCGTCTTAATGAATCCACGAGAGCAGAAGTGATCGTTTCAAAATGCCTGCACGGAGATCCCGCCGAAAAAACTGATCGGCCATGAGGGGAAAAATAGTCGGGAGGTGCCGGCGTTTGCGCCATTGACGCCTCCGGCAGCCACTGATCCGGCGTAGTTTTGATCGGTTAGATTCCGGCCTTCGAAAAACAACGTCCATTGCTTGACCGTGTAGCCCAGTTTGAGATTGAGGAGGCCAAAGGGCGGGTTCTTCAGCCGGTTATCAAAGTCCATGAAGTATCCGGTGGGAGACCATTCGACGTTCGGTGTAACCCACCAGCCGCTCGGGTGGCTGTACTTCAGTTCGGCGGTGATCCAATGTACGGGAATGCCGGGAATGGCGTTGCCCTCTTTCGCATCAATCACGGAGACGCCGTTGCTGACTTTGTAGACATCATCCAGAAATCGATAGTGCCGCCAGGTGTAGGCGGCCCGCAGAGTCAACCGGTCCGGCGGCCGATCGGCACCAGACGCCATAAGACCTCTGGCCAGCAACAGGCTCCCACCCGCCTCGACCCCTAGGTGACGGGATGCACCGGCATTGCGCCATGTCGCCACCTCTCCAACGCCCAGCACACTCACTGCCGTGATGAGGAGTTCCTTGCGCATTTCCAGGTCATACGCCGTGATGTCCCACATCAGGTCTCCCTCACGCGCGGTTCCGCGATACCCCAATTCGAATTGCCAGGCCCGCTGCGCATCCACGTCGAGAAAGGCGCCGGTCGGCAACAGGCCTTGCGCACTGATCGGTTGCATGAGGTG
>CAZXNN010000539.1:0-2463 GCA_964641915.1 uncultured Nitrospira sp.
GCGTCTCGTCATCACTTGCCAGAAGTCGATCAATAATGTGTCCCCAAGGGATTCCTCCCAGGAGAGTGCCCGCGGGGTCGTGGATAAGAATCATTTCTTGATCGGCGTCGACCACGAGGTATTTCCCTTGGTGACCTTCTGTGGTGACGACGGGATGTTTCATCTGTGAGGAACCTCAGTTCGTCAGGCGGAAAGGAGGACGATCATCCCTATTTCAAGCGGCTCGTTCGGCGCCATCGACGGTTTTTACGATGGCCAAGATGCGGTCCCGTGCTTCTGGCTGAATGTCCGTAAATCGAACACCCATGCCGGGACTAAAGGTGTATTGATCGGCCTTGGGACAGACCCAGGCAACGACTCCTTTAGCCTGAATCCACTCTGAGGGCTGTTCCGGGAGGGAGAATTCCATGGCGAGCTTGGTACCGACTTGGAGTGGTGTTGTACTTTCGATAAAGAGTCCGCCTCCGCCGATGCCTCCTGCCCGACTATCGTAGCGATCGCCTTCAGGAGTCTTGTAGCGCACTCGAAACGCAAGATTGATACGGGGCTCAGAGCGCGTTTCTTTGGGAAGCGCAGGCTTGCGATAGGCGAGGATCTGATCTATCACGAAATCCCAGGAGAGGCTTCCAATCGCCTCACCGTTGTTCCCGAGTAGATTCACAATTTCTCGTGAGTCGTCCAGTTCGAGAACTTTCCCTTTGTGGCGAAGGCTGAGGGATACAGGGAGTTTCACAGGGCCTCCTAGGGCTATTCTGATACTCCCCCAAATATAGCGGGTTATTTTCGGTTGTCGAGTAATATGTGAGAATCATCCGAAAAGCAGCAAGGCAGGCGGAGGTAACCAGTATTGGGGGGATACGCAGGAAGGGAAAAGAGGTGCGCCGGGCCACGTGGGCGGCCCGGCTGCAATGTCGAGTTTATGCGCTCTTCGCGTCTTTGTCCTGCTCGAAAATGCGAATAGGGGGATTCTTTCCGGAAATCGCATCTTCCGTGATGAGGACTTCTTTGATTTGCTTTTGCGACGGGGCGTCGTACATCACGTCCAGCATCACTTCTTCGAGGATCGCACGGAGTCCTCGGGCCCCGGTTTTCTGCAGATAGGCTTTGCGCGCGACGGCGCCGAGGGCCCCATCGGTAAACTTGAGTTTCACTTTTTCGAAGGAGAGCAATTTTTCATATTGTTTTGTCAGGGCGTTGCGTGGTTCGGTCAAGATTCGAACCAGCGCCCGCTCATCCAATTCTTCCAGCGTCGCGACGACGGGGACACGACCCACAAACTCCGGGATGAGTCCGTACTTGAGGAAATCTTCCGGCTGCACGTGGGCGAGCATTTCTCCCAGTCGAGCCTCGCTGCGTCCGCGAATCTCAGCCCCAAAGCCCATCGATTTGCGATTCAAGCGCTGTTCGACGAGCGATTCCAGTCCGACGAACGCACCTCCGCAGATGAAGAGAATATTGCTCGTGTTGACCTGGATGAACTCTTGGTGGGGATGTTTCCGTCCGCCTTGCGGCGGGACATTGGCTACGGTGCCTTCGATCAGCTTGAGCAGCGCTTGCTGCACGCCTTCTCCGGAGACGTCGCGCGTGATCGAGGGACTGTCGCTCTTGCGGCTGATCTTATCGATTTCATCAATGTAGACGATGCCTCGTTCAGCCCGCTCGACATCGTAATCAGCTGCCTGGAGGAGCTTCAGGATGATGTTTTCGACATCTTCTCCCACGTACCCGGCTTCCGTCAGGGTTGTGGCATCGGCCATGGTAAAGGGTACGTCAAGATACTTGGCGAGGGTCTGGGCCAGCAGGGTCTTTCCTGTCCCGGTCGGGCCGACCACAAGGATGTTCCCCTTTTGGAGTTCGACATCGTCGACGTCTTTTTCCTTCGAGGAAATGCGCTTGTAGTGATTGTGGACGGCGACGGAGAGGATGCGCTTCGCGCGGTCTTGCCCCACGACATATTGATCGAGGTGATGTTTGATATCGGCGGGCTTCTTGAGCTTGGACGAGATTTCTTCCTTGGCTTCTTCCCAGTCCTCCGCAATGATGTCATTGCAGAGATTGACACATTCGTCACAGATATAGACGGTCGGCCCCGCGATCAGCTTGCGTACTTCATCGCGGCTTTTCCCGCAAAAGGAACACCGCAAATGTCGATCCACCTTCTCCTGCTTGGCCATGCATCCTCCTGTGTTACTTGCCCTTGGCGCCGTCTTTGGCTGCGTCCCCAGACTCCACAGGCTTGAGTCCTTTGGTCTGTCGGGAAATGACTTCGTCGATCAGGCCATACTTTTTGGCTTCTTCCGCTGACATGAAATAGTCGCGCTCGGTGTCGTGCGCGATCTTCTCAATGGGTTGACCGGTGTGCTTGGCCATAATGTCGTTCAACCGTTCACGTATTTTGAGGATTTCTCGGGCATGGATGTCGATTTCAGTCGCCTGTCCCTGGAATCCACCGAGTGGTTGGTG
>CAZXNN010000540.1:0-2462 GCA_964641915.1 uncultured Nitrospira sp.
ACCATTCCCAGGGGTCGTATGAGCTGGAACCCTCTCATACGGCCCCTGATTGCTTCCTTGAAGGGCTTGCAGCGGCGTGAGTCGTGCGCGCGGTCAACGAGGCGTGCGATGTTAATCAAAACGATGAACTGGTCAAGCCCCATGTGTGAGGTCACGGGCCAACGCATCAGCGTCAATGCTCGAATCAACTCCATACGCCTCGGCCTCTTCCCTGAACAGCAACGGCTGATGCGAGCCTTCCGTGTACCGCACAAGCTGCCGCTCCGCAAGAATCCGTGTCACTTCGGACTCCATCCCGGCGGTACGAGCAAGGGCGGCGAAGTCAAGCAGGTTAAGGACCTGAGCTGTAATCGGACGCTTCGCGTCCCAAAACACAAAGGCTGACCAAAATTCCTGCGCCGGCTCGGACTGGACAAGCTCGTGAAGCACGTTACATTCCTGCTCGGACTGGCACGAAAAGAAATAGCAGGTGTCATCTAGCACCACGGGCCGACCTTCAAAGGGCGCAACCTTGACAAATTCGAGCTTCTTGTACAAGCCGGCGATAGCGACCTTCCACGGGGAGAAGGCGTAGTGTCCGACTCCAAAGATTGAGAACCGCGGACGATTGCGGTAGATGGAACTACCGCGCTTAGCCAGAAGGCCCGCATTGGCAAGCAGATACCGCCACGCTTTCGGAGCGAAACGTTGGAGATCTTCCGGTGATGTGCTCATCGTTCTTTGCGGCACGAGCAGCCACTTGCGCGGATCCCGCTTCCTGGCAAGGTCTGAGCTCTTTAGGAGGGGGAAAAGAACCTCGTCTTCAACGTCCACGCATGCGCCCATCCCGTTCTCAAGCCTGCCGCCCTTCTGCACCAACTCGAAGACATCACTGCAATCGTGTTTGATTCCGGACCGCCAACCGGAGAGACCGCGACCCAAAAGGTGGCGCCAACGGTCATACAGGCGAACATTCGCAACGAGACCGCCATCACGGAGTCCGAAAACGGCGCCAGGATTCACCGCCTGGAGTGATCCATAGTCGCTACATTCTGTTGATTTCATACCAGGCTCGAATCGCACGATCAAGAGACACGCATCTACAGACGCGCCAAAGTGCAGCCGAGCATCAATACGACGCATTTCAGCAAACGCAACTGGAAACCCCTGGGACCATACGTAGGACAGTACCTTTCGGGCAACGGCTGTCTTGCATAGTACCGCCAACATCCCCGGCATATCGGCGAGCCACTGAACATTCTTGCGGAGCATCCACTCCGATATGTCGAAGTTCGACTTACCCGTCAAGGCGTCAATCCCCCGCAGACGATCTTCGTTTGCCTTTACCGGCAGATTGGCGCTCCCCAGCGAACCGAGGGTCGCGTTCGTTACCCATGGGGGATTACCTAGAACGAGGATCGGCGTTGGCAACCCTGTAACGATATTCGCCCAGTCCATGTCGAAGAAATCCCCGACTAAAATCTCGACATGCCTCTCGTTCCTGATGCTATTCGTGGCGCACGCTGCTTCTCGAACGTACGCAGCGTCCTGGTCCACGCCAAGAAAGTGACTTGCTCCGGGGAATGTCTCCACGGCGGCAACAAGGAAAGCGCCGCGTCCACAAGTAGGCTCGATGATGGACGCCGGCGAGAAGCCGGTTTGGGCGATGACTGAGCAGACATCGCGAGCAAAGCTCCGCGGCGTCTGAAAGTCACCGAACTCGATATGGCTGTTCTTGTCTCGTGCCATCGTTACTTAAGCCTGATGACGCCAGGCACGGCGCCCGCTTGATCAATCACGCGCCGGTACTGAAGCCGCCACTGAAGTGCATTGGAAATAGTCAGATATCCGACTTCCGGAGGAGTCAGCAACATCTCGTCGGCAATGTTGCCCGCCTCGATTTCGTCTACCGGGAGCATCCGTTCCTGCATAAAGGCAAGAAGATCATCTTTGTTCCCCTGGTTGTCGAGGATCTTTAGGATTCCTGTTGTGGTCTGGAAATCTGCTGTTCGTTCCTTGTCAACGAAAATGACGTGCTGGACGTCCAGATGTCCTGTCGAGTTTACCGGATCGTCAGTTTTCTCATAGACGAAGACCAGGACTGAATACCCAAGTCCAAAAATCTTCTGTCTCGCGGATTGATAGGGGCACGAGGACTGCGGCTGCTTGACGCTCGTGACCTTCATGTCCACGTCAAGTTCCGGAAAGTCAATGCCCTTGGCGGACGAACCGTCTTGGAAGTCGAACCGCGCTCGAAGGTGCTCTCGGAACTTGTGCTCAAAATACGTGCCGATGGCCTTGCCATCGGTTACACCAAAGAGAGCAGGCTCAAGATGGTTGGACTCCAGCGTTGCGAAAGTTGCAGCCTCGATCTTCAGGGCCATCAGTGTTAGCTTGGGTTTCATTGTCTCCTTCCTAACGAATCGTAGGTTAAATGCGCCAATTAAGCAAAGGTGAAAGAAGGCGCCGTCCCCCGACCTCAG
>CAZXNN010000541.1:0-2461 GCA_964641915.1 uncultured Nitrospira sp.
TTTCATTATTTGCGGCGGCGGAGGCGCATTTGGCCTTGGGACAACCCAAACGCCTTCTTCCGTACGGGTGAACAACTACGACGCAGAACCCGCAGAGGCGAAACTCCGGCAGTCGTTTCCCGACAAGCAGCAGTCCATTCACGCACGCCGTGGCGTGTTTGGCTTCCCTCTCGTCAATAAAGCTTTTTCTGCCTTGCTTGGCGGCATCCAAATGGTCATTCTCTGGTTGCTCAGCTCGCCGCTCACCCCCGTCGCAGCCGATCAACTCTGCGGTGGCGATTTCTCCGCCAGTTGGATTGCCCGTAATATGTGTACGCCTTTCAACACCGAAGGGCTGTTGTCCATCCTAACGCTTACCTTTTTTCGCCTCGGCTCTCCTGGAATTCTGATCACTCTTGCATTCTTGTTATTCGCATTCGGCTCATTTGCCGTTTCGGGAAAACCTCATGGCGGAAGATCGTCCGTCGCCGGGGCGATCGGTTGTCTCCATGGACTGAGCCAGTGCGCCCTCGGCATCGCTTCGGTTTGGATGGTCTCTCATGTAGCATGGATGTTTCTTGGTGGCGGTTTTCTCGTAAAGGTGTCGATTGTGTTGCTGTCATTTCTTCAAATCAGCATCTTAGGCGGTGTATTGTTTGCGGCTTACTTATTTTTCACACACAAATTTCTCGGCATGCATGACCAAGAGGTGTTCTCCGCTCAGGGCATCGAACAATTCAAGTCTTTCCTTCGGATAAAGATCGATCCTGAGGGTCTCTCGATCTATCCCATCGGCTTGTTCAAACCGGCATGTGAATGGGTGCTTGCTCCAGAGGTGAGACAGACTTCCGTCACGGGTTCCATCACGGGAGCAGTGACGCATCAAATCCTAGCGCCCAAAGGAAGCTGCCGGATCTTCGACCCCACATCACCACTTGCCCCGCATCTGATTGAACCCCCAATCCGAGTCGAGGGCCGTGCCAGGACAAAGGGAGATCGCGATGCCGCGTGATGTCGTAATCGTTGGGAGCGGATTCGGCGGCTCGGTCTCCGCTTGTCGGCTAGCCGCTGCTGGACGTGATGTCCTCGTGCTGGAGCGCGGCCGTGAATGGGATCCCAAAGATTACCCGCGCGAACCCGGCGACGCGTGGATCTGGGATGTCGATGAACCCGAGCGTCAAAATGGCTGGATCGATCTGCGAATCTTGGACGAGATGTGGGTCGCCCAAGGAGCCGGCGTTGGAGGCGGTTCGCTGATTTACGCCAATGTCTCGATTGACGCACCACCCGAAGCCTTTGATGATGGATGGCCCAAGAGAATTTCAGCGGCGGAGCTAGCTCCCTACTACGCCAAGGTGAGCGCGATGCTTCAGAACTCCACCCTGCCCGAGAATCAACTCACGCCGCGGTTTCGCCTGATGCGTGAAGCTGCCGAAGCCATCGGCGAAAGCCATCGCTTTCGCAAGCTCGACCTTGCCGTGAGTTTCAACGACCAGTGGAATCCCAAGTTGGAGGATCCGACAAATGATCGCCATTCCGTAAAATTCAAAAATCCGCACGGTCAGTGGCAAGGGATTTGCGTTCACTGCGGCAACTGCGATGTGGGATGCCAGGTTCGAGCCAAGAACACGTTGGATTTGAATTACCTCGCCGCCGCGCGCACAGCCGGAGCTGAGATCCTGGCACTTTCTCTCGTTTCACATATTGAACGAATAGGCGCCGTCTGGCGCGTCTACTACGATGTTCTCTCCGAAGGCCGGCGCAACTCGACATATGTCGACAGCAATCGGGTGATTCTTGCTGCCGGTTCGCTCGGCTCAACAGAAATCCTTCTCCGTTCCCGTGACCAGTACAAGACGCTTCAGAATCTGCCGAAGGCCCTCGGTCAAGGGTGGAGTTCCAACGGCGACTTTCTAACACCGACCATTTACGAAGATCGCGAGGTCTCGCCAACCTTCGGGCCCACTATCACCGCCGCTATTGATTTTCTTCGCGATGGCCACAATGGGGCTCGCTTCTTCGTTGAGGACGGAGGCTTTCCCAATCTCATCGCAAACTTCGTCAAGGCGCGGATGGAACAGAGCAGATCCTGGGCCGAGAAGCGGATCCTAAAGAACCTTGGAAAAAGCTTGGGCAAGGATCCGATGCGGCACGTCATGCCTTGGTTCGGCCAAGCCATTGACGGGGGCAATGGGCGACTCTATTTAGGACGCCGCTGGTTCGCTCCTTGGAGACGTGCATTGAAACTGGACTGGAATCCCGCAGCATCAATGCTTGGCGTCAACGGCTTGATAGGCATGCATAAGGCCCTGTCTGCAGCCACAGGTGGTAAGGCTTTGGATGTCCCCACCTGGACCATATTCAGCACATTAATCACGCCGCATCCATTGGGTGGCTGCAATATGTCCATGGGGCCCGGCACCGGCGTGGTGGATGATTGCGGCCGCGTCTTTGGTCACCCAGGTCTGCAAGTGCTGGATGG
>CAZXNN010000542.1:0-2460 GCA_964641915.1 uncultured Nitrospira sp.
CGCGTGGACGGGCCGGCGGTTGACGCGATTCAGTCATTTGTCGCCCCGCATGTCGGGACCGGGCGATTTCTTGTGACCCTCACAGGCGAGCATACAGGCGCGCTCGGGGCAATCCGGGCCCATGCGAAACGCTACCCCGATCTATGCGTGGTGCAAATCGACGCGCATGGCGATTTGCGTCAGGCCTATGGGGGAAATCCGTTTAGCCACGCGAGCGTGATGGCCCGAGTCGTCGATGACGGACATCGACTCGTCCAGGTCGGGATCCGGTCGATCTGTCCTGAGGAAATCCAACGGATCAAGACGACTAAGAGTATCTCCACGTTCTTTGCCGCGTCGATTCTCGATCCATCGGGCCCCTATGAAGGACGAGCGGCACGATGGGTGCCGGAGGTTGTGGCTGCCTGCACCGGACCGGTATATCTGACGTTCGATTGCGACGGGCTGGATAGCGCCATTATTCCGGCGTTGGGAACACCGGAACCAGGCGGACTCGGCTGGTACGATACCCTGCATCTGGTTACGGCGTTGGCTAACGGTCCGGGAATTGTCGGCATGGATATCAGCGAGATCGCTCCGATCGAGGGATTCGTCGCACCGCAATTTGCCATCGCCCGCCTGATCTATCGCATGCTCGGCCGGATCAAAGCCGGCCGTCGGGTTCATTAAGGCCTTCGCCACGATGCCGCGCGATGTCCAGCCGGCGCCTTCTTCTCCCATCCGCATCAATAAGTTTTTTACCGAGCATGGCATTTGTTCCAGGCGCGAGGCGGACCAGCGCGTCGAAGCGGGCCGTGTGACTATCAACGGGGTTGTCGCGACGCTGGGTGACCGGGTGAGTCGAACGGATGTCGTCGCCTGCGACGGGACGGCTATTCCGTGGGGCCAGGCCTTCATCTACATCAAATACCACAAGCCGGTCGGAGTGACGACGACGAGTGAGTCGCATGTGCCTCGGAATATCATCGCCGAAATCGGACATCCCGAGCGGATCTTCCCGATCGGACGGCTGGATAAGGATTCGTCCGGCCTGATTTTGCTCACGAACGACGGAAACATCGTGAACGAAATCCTGCGGGTTGAGTTCGGCCATGAACGGGAATATGTGGTGGATGTTGATCGACCGTTTGGTGAGACCTTCCTTCAGAAGATGGCGGAGGGAGTCGTCATTCTCGGTAACCAGACAAGGCCGTGCCGCATGGAGCGCGTGCGGCCGAACCGGTTTCGTATCATCTTGACGGAGGGACGCAATCGTCAGATCCGGCGGATGTGTCAGGCGCTGGGTTACCGGGTGACGGGGTTGCACCGGGTCAGGATTATGCACATTGGGGTTGCCGGGTTGGGAGCGGGAAGTTGGAAAGAACTCTCGGCCGACGAGCGGGCTGAACTTCTTCGTGTAGTCGGGCGAATGCCAACCTAGTGGGCATCGCTCGGGACGGGCGAAGCGGATGGTCCACCGACATGCTCACGATCCGTCGTGTCAGAAGGGAGATCGGCGGCCGCGTCGTTGTCGTCACCGACCGTATTTATTCGTTTACCTAGGAATAGGTTGAGCAGCGCAATAAAGAAACTCCCGCCCACTAACGTCATGCTGCTGGCCTGAACCGTCTTTGTTCCCTCATCGCGCATATCCTTCGCCACATCGGCAACGGTATCCAATAAGTGGTCGAGGGCCAAGCTCACCTGAATCATTTTGGGGCCGGCATTATCGGAGGCATGCTCTTCTGCTTTTCTCCGGAGCGCTTCGCGCTCGGCCGGAGAATCGGCCGTCCATTCCTGTGTCAGGAGCTGAACGGTCGTGCTGGCTGCGGAGAAGTATTGATCGAGGCTGCGTCGAACGGACTCGATGTCCTCCGGTTCGCTCCGTCCGCTTCGGGAAACGCGCAGGCCTGCCGCCGCGTACCGGTCGATGGCATGTTGAATCTTCGCCCGCTGAACGGGGAGCGAATCCGTAATGCGTTCGAAGTCTTGTTGACTGTCGGCTTCCAGGGCTCGAATAATCGTATTGCGGTAGCGCATCGTATCGGCCGAAATATGCGCGAGGTCGGTCGCGCCGAGTGTGTATTCCGTATACATGATGCGCAGGTCCTGGTCGACCTGGCTCAGGGTCTGTCCGCTATACCAGCCGATTCCGGCGATGAGCACGCTGATCAGCAGTTGGGCACCGGTCGGTTTAGGGAAAGGAAGACGATCGAGCAGTCCCACAACAGTGTCCTTGGTTAATCGATGATGATTCGGCGGTCGACGTGGGGTGTCAGGTTGGGATCGTTGGAGACAAATACCACTGACCAGGGTTCATCCTTCGAGCAGAGGCGCCGGAGAATCGTTTCCCGCATGGTCGGGTGCATATTGTGAATGATTCCGTCAAAAATCAGAATCTGTGGCCTGGTCAGGATGGCGCGCGCGAGCAGGATTCGCATGATGTGGGTCGATGCCATCACCCTGCCGGGTGTACGCACG
>CAZXNN010000543.1:0-2457 GCA_964641915.1 uncultured Nitrospira sp.
AGCGGACGGAGCGACAGATTCGGCTCGCAGCGAAAACTACCTTCATCCATATTGCCGTCGCACACGTCGAGATACATCAGAATATCCCGCAAGCCCTTCAAGTAGGCGACGACTTCGTCGGCCGACCGCATGTCCGGCTCCGTCACGATCTCCAGCAGCGGTGTCCCGGCACGATTCAAGTCGACCCGACTGCCACTGGTGCCGGTCTCATGCACGTTCTTCCCGGCATCTTCTTCCAGATGAGCCCGCCGGATCTTGACGCGCTTCTTGTTGTCACCGACGGCGATCTCGATCCACCCATGCTCGCAAATCGGCGATTCATACTGTGAGATCTGGTAGCCCTTGGGAAGATCGGGGTAGAAGTAGTTCTTCCTGTCAAATTGATTGTTCGCCCCGATCGTGCAATTCAATGCCAACCCAGCCCGCACGGCCATTTCCACGGCCGCGCGATTGATGACCGGCAACGTGCCGGGCAGGCCCAAACAGACCGGGCAGGTTTGGCTGTTCGGCGAACGCCCGAACGTCGTCCCGCATCCGCAGAACATTTTAGTCTTCGTGCGCAGCTGCGCATGCACCTCGACCCCGATGACAACTTCGTAGATCATCCTCAGCCTTGTTCCTCTCCACGCATGCGGTCACGCTCACGCGTCATCGCTTCACGACCGGCCTCAAAGGCCTCCCGCAACACCGACTTTTTCGAGTCGACGAATTCCTTGCCCTGATCGACCACTTCCTCGAACGACTCACCGGCCCGGCCGGCCAAATCCCGCAGATTGTCTTCGGCGCGACGGGCATAGCCCCGAAGCTGCTCGCGGGATTCACGTCCCGACTGCGGCGCCAACAGCAGGGCCGCCACCGCGCCCAATGCAGCTCCGCTCAGAAAGGCCAAGAATACGCCCGCTGAGGATCCTCGTTCATCCGCCATTGTGGTGTTCTCCTTCATGCTTCATTCGTTCGCGCACAACTTGCGTCGCCGCCTTAAACCCTGCAACCACACTCGCCACGTTAGTCAACAATGTCCCGCTTGACCCGCGCACCACGTTATGGACCTGCTGCACGGATTCGCCGACTTCGCCCACGGCATGCAGCAGCAACGCCGCATGTTCGACGCCACCACGGGCCTGATCGGCCAGATCGTTCAAATTCTGACTCATGCTGCGCAGGTCGGCGACAAGGGGCGGCATGTCCGCATTCATTTTAGCCAGCAGTTGCTCAGACTCGGCCACCGTCTTCCGAAGCTGAATCAACACCGGAACGAGATAACCCACCAGCACAGCAAAGGCGATGGCAATCACGATGGCGGCAATTTCAACGACTGTCATGAGGCCCTCCGCTTTCTGTCCTTATCGGACCGCCGGCTTCTTGGCACGCCATTGCGTCGACTGCTCATACGCATGGGCGGCTCTCAACAGGGTGTCCTCTTGAAATGCCCGCCCGATGAGCTGCAAACCGATCGGCAGTCCGGCCTTGCTAAATCCACAGGGCAATGCGATGGCCGGCAAGCCGGCTAAATTGACGGAGATCGTGAAAATGTCCGAGAGATACATCTGCAAGGGATCTGCACTCTTCTCGCCCAGTTGAAAGGCCGGCGTGGGCGTCACGGGCGTCACAATCAGATCGACCTCTTTGAAGGCCGCATCAAAATCCTGCCGGATCAACGTCCGTACCGCCTGCGCTTTCCCGTAGTAGGCATCGTAGTAGCCGGAGCTCAGCGCGTAGGTGCCCAGCATAATCCGGCGCTTCACCTCCGGTCCGAATCCCTCCTGGCGGGTCTTGGTATAGAGGTCCAGCAGATCTTTCGTATCCTTCGAACGCAGGCCGAACTTCACGCCGTCGAAGCGGGCCAGATTCGAACTCGCTTCCGCCGTGGCAATGACATAATACACCGCCACCGCCGCATCGGTGCGCGGCAGCTGAATCTCTTTGATCTCCCCACCGAGACTCTTCAATTCCTCGATCGCCGCCCGCACGGCCTGCTCGACTTCCGGGTCAAGACCCTCGGCAAAAAATTCAGCCGGGATCCCGACCTTCAGCTTCTTCAGATCTTTTTTCTTGAGTGCCTTCGTATAGTCGGGCACCGGCACATCCGCCGAGGTTGAGTCCATCGGATCATGGCCGGCAATGACACCCAAGAGAAACGCCGCGTCCGCCACATCCTTCGTGATGGGCCCGATCTGATCGAGCGACGAGGCGAAGGCGATCAGCCCGTAGCGCGAGACGCGCCCGTAGGTCGGCTTCAAACCGACCACGCCGCAGAACGCCGCCGGCTGCCGGATCGATCCGCCGGTATCCGACCCGAGCGCCGCGGCACACTCGTCCGCCGCCACCGCCGCCGCCGAGCCGCCGCTCGAGCCGCCGGGCACACATTGCAGATTCCAGGGATTGCGGCTGGGGCCGAACGCCGAGTTTTCCGTGGAGGACCCCATCGCGAACTCATCGAGATTGGTCTTCCCCAAC
>CAZXNN010000544.1:0-2453 GCA_964641915.1 uncultured Nitrospira sp.
TAAAACCTGGATGGGGGCTTCGATTCGTGAACATTCGTGTTCATTCGTGGCTGAAGCCCTCCTCCTCCGCCTAATTTGAAAGGGATTGTGATTAAACCAACAGGCATTCACAAGAATTTCGACAGGGACTATGACAACTCAAGGTATGCCAGCAGTAAGCATCATCATTCCGGCGTACAACACAGCAAAATACATAGGAGAGGCGCTTGACTCGGTCTTCGCGCAGACGTTCACGGATTACGAGGTGATCGTCGTCAACGATGGCTCTCCCGATACCCCGGAATTAGAGGCGGCGCTCCGCCCCTACGGCCAACAATTGCAGTATCTGAAGAAATCGAATGGCGGCGCAGCAAGCGCGCGCAATGCCGGAATTCGGCTGGCGCGCGGGGAGTTCGTTGTCATGCTGGACAGCGACGACATCTGGCTGCCTGAATACCTGCAGAGGCAGATGGCCGCCATCACGGCCTCTCCGGATATTGCCGTGAGCTACACCAACGCGATGCTCTTCGGCGATTCCCCCCTCGCGGGGCAGGATTTTATGTCCATCTTCCCTTCCGAGGGTGAGGTCACCTTTAAGAGCATGATCGAGGAGAAGGTCCATGTCGTCGGGACCTCCATGGCGCGGCGGAAAGTCATCATCGATGCGGGATATTATGACGAAACGCTCCCGACCTCCGAGGATTTCGACCTGTGGCTGCGGATCGCTCATAAAGGGTGGCGAATCGTTTACACCAAAGACCCACTCTTCCGGTATCGTCGGCGAGCCGGCTGCTTAAGCGATGATCAGATCGGTTTCTGGAGCAATTTCGAGCGCGTGATGGAGAGGGTCGAGCGGACGATAGATCTTTCGCCCGATGAGCAGGAAGTGGTGACGGATCGGCTTCGATACATTCGCGCGATGCTCGATCTTTCTCACGGAAAGCGGGCCTTCTTTGCCGGCGACGCGAAGACGGCCATCGAGTCCCTGACGAACGCCAATGCCTATATGAAAAGCCCCAAGCTCTCTGTCGCGGTGGGAATTCTTCGCGTCGCGCCCCGGCTGGCCCTCGGCATTTATGAGGCGAGGGATCGCTTCATTTTCAAGAAAGACACCAAAGTCTGACGTCACGGATGTCGCGCGGCGACGCCCAAAAAAACAAAAATCGTTCTGAGTTACCCGTGCACTGAGACGGTGGTTCTCGTTTCATCGGACTCGTGAACGCCCACATTGTAAGTTCGATGGCGCTGCGGAAGCGCGGCCGAGACGCCTGTCAACCAGCCCTCGAATTCGATCGGGGAGAGCGTCATCGAATCGACCAGCCGCGGAAGGAGGAAGGGATCCGAACTCCGCGAGGCGAACCCCACTTCACAGGTCGTGGCCGTGACCACATCGAGTTCCTGCAGCCAGGGAAGGAAAGCAGCATCGTAGATTCCGCTGGGATAACAGAAATGGGTGGGCGACGCGCCGGTCATTTCCCGGATGTAATTCCGGTTTTCCCGAATCTCCCGATGGAACAACTCCCGATCCAGCGGCGAACGGTGGCGATGCGTGTGCAACTGAATGTCCACCCCCTCCCTGGCGAGCGCCGTGACCTCCTCCGGAAGGAGCAGACTGAGCAGCCGTTTCCCGACCATCTCCTCATAATCGATGCCGAGTTCGCTGGCGAGAGTTGTGGCGATCTCCCGCTTCTCCTCCAGCGTATACTTCCGCTGGCGCGTGTGTGCGATCAGCAGATCCAACGCCCGGGCCCGTTCCGCATCATTCGCCAGATTGAACGTCTCATCAAGCCCGATCACATTGCGAAGATTGACAATGGAATCGCGCTTCTTCCACAGCATGTAGGAGCAGATCGCGTCCTTCACCGGTCGATTGTGATAGACGTGAAAGGTCGTCAAATAGACCGTTGCCGGGAAATTGAACTCCTTGAGAATCGGATGCACAACCTTGTAGTAGTTGTAAAACCCATCATCGAAGGTCAGCGCCACCGCGTTTTCCGGCAGATCGTTGGCGTATAACCGATCCACGGCCTCGCCGAGAGGCAGAACCGTGCAGCCCCATTTCTTGAGCATGTTCAATCGCTCTCGAAAATAATCGGGATGCATAAATAATGCCGGATCCCACTCATGTTCGTCCTCCATGGAGATCCCGTGATATGCAAGAATTAATAATCGGTCCTGCCGCCACTTCCCATGCTGCACCAGGGAAAAGGCTCCGGACGATTTCAACCCCGTTAGCGCAATTTGTTTGAGTGTTTTTAAAGATGTCATAGAGCAATTACTTCAGTCCGATCGCGTAAGGTCCGAAACTTCCAGTCAGTCTTTTTTTTTCGGGGCCGGGAGGAATGAACGGCGACTCGAACACATCTTTCTCAATATCCAGAGTGATGCGGGGGCCCCCCGGATAAGATGTGTGTCACTCATCCTATATATTACGTAAATTAGCAATTTCGCTGGGCAGTAGCAAGATAAAATTG
>CAZXNN010000545.1:0-2451 GCA_964641915.1 uncultured Nitrospira sp.
CGATCGCAGAGGCGGCCTGGTTCGGGCTCTTCGTCACCTGTTTAAATCTCATTCCCATCGGACAACTTGACGGGGGCCATGTCGCCTACGCACTCTGGGGTGGGAGACAGCGGACCATCGCCTTCTGGGGCATTCCCGTCCTTTTGGTGCTTGGCTATCTCGGCTGGCAAGGGTGGTGGTTATGGGTGTTCCTTTCGACCCTGCTTGGAGTCGGCCATCCGCCGATCCCCGATCCGACTTCGCCGCTGGGCTCGACGCGAACCTGGCTGGGACGGGCGACGGTCCTGCTCTTCATCCTCATCTTCACACCGTTTCCTATCGTCGTCCGCTGATGGGGACCCGGGATTGAGACCCGGCCTCGCGATGGCGATTTACAGCAAAATCTTGTCGGATCGTCCGGTTGGCCCTAGCATGCAGACATGGCGGCGACAGGGGTATCAACGGGCGCATGTCCCAAGTGTCAGGCCGATCGCTCGGAAGACGAGACGGAGTGTGCGAAGTGCGGAATCATTTTCGCTAAGTACTGCCCTCTGCCTATTCGGCAATCTGACGCACTTGCCGGCGCGCCTGCCGACCCGGCTGGTTCAGAATCTTCCTGGCGGGTGACGGCCAAACAGTGGTTGATCGAAACCGACGTGGCGGCCGATTCCATGACCTTGTATGGGCGGGCGGTCGTTTTCCTGGGGCTCCTCTGGTGGGGGCGGATCTTTATCATGACGCCGCTGGAAACCAACTACACCGGCGAATCGTTTCTCCATCTGATCAACCTGCCGTTTCACGAAGCCGGGCATCTGATCTTTAGTCCGTTCGGCCGCTTCATGATGATTCTCGGCGGAAGTCTTGGCCAAGTGCTGATGCCGATGATCTGTCTGGGTACCTTCCTTATCAAGACGCGCGATCCCTTCGGCGCCTCGGTCGCGCTCTGGTGGACAGCCGAAAGCCTTATGGACCTGGCGCCCTATATAAATGATGCGCGTGATATGGAGCTGATCTTACTAGGAGGCGTGACCGGCAAAGAAACCGATGGCCACGATTGGAACAATCTGCTGACGATGACGGGGGTGCTGCAGTGGGACCACCGCTTGGCCCATCTTACCTACAACATCGGAATTCTGCTGATGCTCGCGTCTTTCGCCTGGGGTGGGATCATCCTGGCGTGCCACTATCAGCGACAACGGGAATGAGAAGAGACGTCGGCTCTCTTTCCGCCTCTCCACCGTCTTGCCCGATCAGCTATTTAGCCTTCAGCCTGGATTGATGCAGAAATGGCGGACCTAACGGCACCAGCTGATGGCCGGTGAAGGCCTGCGTCAAACTCGCGACCGCGTGATAGAAGGCCATCAAGCCGACGACGATATGGAGCAGGCCAGGAATGGTTTCGCCGATGAGATCAAGCCGGGCCAGCACGGTGGAGGAAAACGTGATGGTGATGATGACATGGAGAATGCAAAGGGTGGCGTTGCGATAGGCGGTGAGATAGGTCATCACCAGGGAGAAGGCCGCATACACAAAATTAATCGGAGCAAAGAGCACCATGTCCATATGGAAGGAGGTGCCTTCGCTGACCAGCTTGGCAATGGAGACGGTGAGCCAGAAGAACCCGTACATGGTCAGCGCGGTGCCGCCGAGTTGTTCGTGATAGCGGATATCCGTAATGCCCGCCAGGATCTGCACGATCCCGCCGAAGATCAACGCGATGACCAGGGTGCCGACTCTATTGGAATCGGGAATGCCGCCGAGTTGTGCCACACCCAGTGTCAAGGCTCCAACCGCGAGACCGAACAGGCCGATTGCCAACACGTCAATTCGCCGGTGATGCTCCACATCACTCATAGACCGCCTCCTTCGATAGATTCACCGTCTGACGATCGCTTCGACCGTTCAAACAGCCCCCAGCATGCAACAGGGGCTATTGAAAAGACAAGCGGGCTCCGGCAGACTGCCCGAATCCATACCTTTGGAGTGCTGGAAATTTCGGAGGCCGACTATGATGAAGCACGGATCCGTTCCGACGAACCTATGGCTGATCGGAGTCGGACTTGCGTTGGCGCTGCTGACCAACCAGAGTCTCGCTGAGCAGCGAGAGGCTCGATTTGCGCTGGTCCTTGATGGAGCGGCCGTCAAAGACAGCCAGACCGGATTGATCTGGGAGCAGGAACCGGATCGTGAACACGATGTGTGGAGTCGTTCGAACGAACGCTGCGCCACGAAAACCGTCGGTGGCCGACAAGGCTGGCGCGGTCCGACGATCGATGAGCTCAAAACCTTGATCGATCTCTCCCAGCATAACCCGGCCTTGCCGGCCGGCCATCCCTTCACCAATATCAAGTCGGAGATCTATTGGACCTCAACTCCGCACCCGACCGACGACATCGTGGCCTGGCAGGTCAGCTTCTTCAGCGGCGAACCGGTGACCGATCAGAAATCCGGCACCAGGCGCATGTGGTGCGT
>CAZXNN010000546.1:0-2450 GCA_964641915.1 uncultured Nitrospira sp.
GCAACGGGCAATTTGCAGCCCGCTGCTCGAAGAAGGCAGTGTGCAGGGCGCACGGGGTGTCCTCCTGAACATCACGGGTGGTCCGAATATGACGCTGCATGAAATTGAAGAGGCGGCGTCCATCATTCAGCAAACGGCCGATTCAGACGCCAACATCATTGTCGGGCAAGTGATCAATCCCGAGATGGGCGATGATCTGGTGGTGACGGTAATTGCCACGGGCTGTGAATGTGAAGAGGAGATGGTCTCGATGACGGCGAGCGTCGAACAGACGTCGGCCCGCGCCGCGAAGCCGGTGCAGCCGGTCTTGGCCGGTGTGGGCGTGAGTGCGGCGATGGGGATGGCCGATCGGCCGATGAAAGATCTGGATCGCCCCACGTTCCTCCGCCAACGGAACGATGCTCGTGAGGCCATTGATCGGGCGTTGGTGGCGGAAGATGAATGGGATGTCCCCACGTTTCTCCGGAAGCAGGTGAACTAAGTACGAGAGGCACTCTCGACCGCGAGAGGATGAGACGTATGGGACGAGCATCGGTGATTACGGTGCCGGCATTTGCTTCTGCGAGAAGCGGGATCCGGCACTTCTTTGGCACAAGGGCGCATGCTGAAAATCTGCATTTGGGGACCGGTGCCCCGATACGTGCGCCCGGTGTTCCGGCGCCCTGGATTTTGTCGGTGAAGCAGGTGCATGGGACAGACGCGCTCGTCGTCGATCGGCCTCTGACCGATGCCGACCGGTTTGACGGCGGGTGGGATGCCCTGGTGACGGATCAGCCCGGGACGATGGTGGCGGTGCGCACCGCTGACTGCGTCCCTGTGCTGGTGCACGATGCGCGTCGGCGGGTGGTGGCCGCGATCCACGCCGGATGGCGCGGGGCGGTCGCGGGCATTGTGCCCAAGACCCTGATGCTTATGCAGACGCGATTCGGGGCAGAGCTCGGCCAGCTGCACGTCAGCATCGGCCCCTCTGCCGGCGTCTGCTGCTATGAGGTGGACGAACCGGTTCTGAACGAGGTTCGGGAGCGATTTGCTTGGTGGGAAACGGTTTTGCGTGATCATCGTGCGGGCAAAGCCCGCCTCGACTTAAAGGCGCTGATCAGGCGGCAAGTGCAGGATTGCGGGATTGGCGGCGGACAGGTCACGAGCGTGAACGTGTGTACGATTTGTCATGAAGATCTCTTTTTCTCGTACCGTCGCGAAGGCAAGGTAATCGGGACCATGGTGAGCGCCATTGGCCTGTCGGCCACGCAGTAAGGGGTGTGTGCGAGAACCCCTGCCAATTCCCCAGCGCTTCCGTTAGAATGTCGCAAGCAGAATTGATTTTTCGAGTCCAGGACTTTTGCCGGCGTAACGATGTATGGAGCGGGTTGCAGATGATTCCCTCGCCCGCCGCGTGCAGCAGATTCTAGACCGCATGCGGAGCGCTGCGGAACGGGCCGGCAGATCACCGGACACCGTCCGGCTGGTGGCTGCGACCAAGACGGTTCCGGCGGAGCGGATCAGAGAGGGACTTGGTGCCGGGCTCACCCTTTTGGGGGAGAATCGGATGCAGGAGGCGCTTGCAAAGGTTGGGCTCCTCCGGGACCTGTCACCCCGCTGGCATTTTATCGGCCAGTTGCAACGGCGGAAGGTGCGCGACGCGATCGGTATCTTTGAGCTGATTCATTCGGTCGATTCCGTGGAATTGGCCCAAGAGATCAATCGGCGAGCCGGCGCCGCCGGCGTGAAGCAGGCGGTGCTTTTGGAAGTGAACATAGCCGGCGAAGCGAGCAAGGCCGGCTTTTTGCCGCCGGTGCTGATCCAGGACTTGAGTCTTCTCGGCGACTTGCCGCATCTCAGGATTCAAGGGCTGATGACGATACCGCCTCCGACGGCAGAGCCGGAAGCGGCGCGGCCCTATTTCCGAGATCTTCGCGAGCTTGGGGCGCGCATCGCCGCAAAGAATATTTCGCCTATGACGATGCAGGATTTTTCCATGGGCATGTCGCATGACTTTGAGATCGCGATCGAAGAGGGTGCGACGATGGTGCGCGTAGGCACGGCGATTTTTGGAGCGCGCCATGTCTAAGCCTCGCATTCATGAAAAGATTGCCTTTGTCGGCGGCGGCCAGATGGCCGAAGCCCTGATTGCCGGGCTCCTCGCGACCCATTGCTGCGAACCGGAGCAGATCTGGGCCACCGATCCTGTCGCGGAACGCTGTGAGACGCTGAAGCGTCTGCATGGTGTTCGTGTGGGTCGTTCAAATCGTGAGGCGGCGGCCTGGGCGGGAATTATTGTGCTGGCCGTCAAGCCACAGATTCTCGACGGGGTCATGAACGACATTGCCGGAGAGATGAAGCGGGCGCTCACGATTTCAGTGGCCGCCGGGATTCCAATCCAGGCGATCACGAAAGCCGGCGGGACAGGAACCAGAGTGGTGCGAGCCATGCCGAACACTCCTGCCATGGTG
>CAZXNN010000547.1:0-1703 GCA_964641915.1 uncultured Nitrospira sp.
CCTCGCCACCGCGTGTATGTATGCCCGCGCACCTTCCCAACCCAACCGCGCCCACACCAACCGCCTCCCACGACTGCGCCTCGACCCCTCACCCCGCCTCCGCCACCTCAGCTGGTCCGGTTTGCGCATCCTCATCCACTTCCACCCGCACGATCCCGTTCTTCCTGTCCAGCGCTATCGGAATCAAAAAGAGCCCGCAGTATCGGTCCGGCGTGAAACCTACGTGCAGGGACCGAAGCTCTCGCAGTCATCAAGTGAATCAGTCGTCGTATCCTGGCCGCATTCGGAGAACGGAGCAGGTGGCGGTGCCGTCCCGGCGAATCGCCAATTCAGGAGATAGACAGCGTCAGAGATATTCACGAACCCATCGTCGTTCGAATCGGCTGCGTCGGGACAGGTCGAGCATTTGCTTCCAAGGAACAGACAACCGAGGATGCCAATTGGATCGCTGATATCGAAGTTTCCGTCCTGGTTAGCGTCCCCACGTTGAATCGGTCGATCCGGAAGCACACAGGCTTGGCCATCCAGTGGGAATAGTGGCACCGATCTGTCTTGCGAATCCGTAACAACGTTACGAACAAATGCCCCAGGGACTCCAAGGCACGAAACAAATCGAAGTGGCGCACAATCTCCAATCTCAGAACTGCTCGCAGGTTCAAAGCAAACTTTGAGGAGTGCTTGCCGTCCCGCCGGTGTTTCGACATTTGTTCCCAGCGAGTTGATCCAGCCTATGGTGAAACCGGCGAGTACTCCCAAATCAGAGGAGCAGGAAGTTGAAGGATCGGACTGAAAGCGAATGGCCGCATCGACAGGCAGGTCCGGCCCTGGTTTCACCACAGTAGGCATAAGTACAGAAGAATCGTACGCAACACCTACTTCTCCACCTTTTAGGGAAAAGGGAGTCGTCACAATCAGGCGCACGCAGTGCGGTCCGGCCTGCTCAAATTCTACTGATGGCAGCGAGCCCGCGAGCACGACGTCCGTGGCTGAGGACAGGTTCTCGGCTGCGCCAGGGCAAGGTCCAGTCGTTGTGAGGCGAACCTCGTAACCCTCAGCGGTCGCGTAAGTGTGGGTAGGATTAGCCTCATCCGAGGTGGAGCCGTCTCCAAATTCCCACAGGCGCGATACGATTTCTCCGTCGCTCGCGTCCGTGAAGTGAACCGTCAATGGCGCAGCTCCGACGCGCGGTGTAAATGTAGGCTTGGCATTCGGCGCTTGGCCATGCACGACGACGGTTCCACCGTCCAGAGCAAATCTCTTGCCTCCGATCGTGAGCACAGAGGCTTTGATGTTGTAGGAGCCGGCTCCCGCGTACATGTGTTGGGGGTCCCGCTCCTCGCTTGAAGAGCTATCGCCGAACTCCCAGAGTACCGCGGCTACCTCCGCCGAGCTGTTGAGCGTACAATCCACGTGAAGTGGGGCGTAGCCACACCGCGTATTGATACTAATGGCCTCGGTGTTGATGGACGTGGCATATCCCAGGGCGATTCGGTCTGCAACGTTGCGGGGGAGGTACCACATTTTGTACGTGCCGCCGTCAAGCAGAACGGAGACACCCACCATAGAGCCGCAGTCCCAAGCAGCTCCGCAGCCGGGTGGCACCAAGACAGGGTTGTCGGCATGTCGAGTCCAAACCGTACCATCGGGCGACGTGGCATATCCCAGGGCGATTCGGTCTGCAACGTTGCGGGGGAGGTACCACA
>CAZXNN010000547.1:1803-2450 GCA_964641915.1 uncultured Nitrospira sp.
CCATAGAGCCGCAGTCCCAAGCAGCTCCGCAGCCGGGTGGCACCAAGACAGGGTTTCCTGCATAGCGCGTCCATTCGGTCTGAGCGCTCAGACTTGCGCAGACCCAGATCGCGATTTCTAAAAGGAAGACGGTCTTCAACGAGCCGGCCTTCGGCATGATTCTGCGCCCTCTATTGAATTGACAACGCGGTGTCTTGATTCCCTGAACGCAACGCATTCCACGTTGCTTTCCTACAGTGTGCGCGACGACCCAAAAGCACAATAGAATTCTTGACGAGGGTTCACAAGGGGCAATCCTCCAAGAGGTCGGTGACCGTCGTGCGTGGAGAGGAGTCTTATAAGCCCTTGTGCCAGTATGGAAGCAATTGCAACCTGCGGACGTTCGCCCGCGAGCCGTGATCCCCCCAAAGAGTAACCCCTGCGACATTGATGGGAGGGTGGAGGGAAGTTCCCGTCCCGAACGCGGTCTATCCCCTTCCCCCTCGCCCCTTCATTACCTCACCCCGCCTCAGCCACCTCAGCCGGTTCAGGCTGCGCGTCCTCCTCCACCTCGACCCTGACAATCCCATTCGCCTTGTCCGACTCCCGCTGTAGCTTCCGCTGCGCCTTCTTCTCCTTGCGCTCCCGGAGAGATCGTTCCCGCTGAC
>CAZXNN010000548.1:0-2449 GCA_964641915.1 uncultured Nitrospira sp.
CATCAGAAGATGAATCTTCTCGCAATGACCCGGATAGCGAAGTGTCTTGTAGTTCATGGTCTGCACCTGCCCGGCATAGGTGTCTGCCAGCGTGCCCAATCCTCCGGATGTATTGAAGGCCTCATAGAGGAGGCCGTCCAACTCGATGGTCTCATAGCCCTCCAATGGCTGGAGCGGGACTTTCTCGCCCTCCTCGATGCCGTAGCACAGGTTGCCGTATTCATTGATCAGGCCATCGGTGGACCAGGTGAGAGAATACTTCAGCGCGTTGCTCGGGTGGACGGGGAGGGCTCCGACACGCATTTTCACGGTATCGAGTGTTTCAAAGTGCGTCATAAGGTCGTGCGTCACAATGCTGATGAACCCGGGCGCCAGGCCGCATTGCGGCATAAAGGTTTGGGCGGCGCCGGCGCTCAACACACGAATCTGACTGGTCACCTCGATATCTTCCGTCAGATCGAAGTAATGGACGCCGTGGGTCAGGGCCAGCCCCGCTACAGTGGGGTTACAGAAATAGGGGAGACTGGAAACGATCGCATCGACGGGATGCGTCGATAAGTAGGTGCTGACCATGTCAGGGTGGCGGACGTCGAGGAGGCAGGGAGTCACTCGCTCGAGTTTGAGGCCAGCGACGAGGTGGTTCGCTCCGTCCAGACTGACATCGCCGAGATGCACCTCGTAACGGCCATGCTGGGAGAGCAGAGCAGCAATGAGCGAGCCGATCTTTCCTGCCCCGAGGACTAGTACTCGATACATAATGCACCTCGCCTTCGCTCAGTATACTCCTCTCCGGGACGATAACCAGCCGTCCGATTTGGTCGCGAGGTGTTTTGCCTCAATAGTCGACGTGCGGAAGATTCAGGGGCGCGCGTTACGCGCGTTTCATCCTCCTCTGGTCCATGAAGTGCTGATTGTGATTCGGACTCTGTCATGAACGTCCACTCTCTTCAAGCGGCTGCGGTCATTGTTCGGAGGGGTACGAACGAGGCGTTTCTTCTGGGAGCGGTTCGAACGGTCTACGGTATTTAAATCTTCTGGGGATGGAGGTTTAGCGGCGCGGCTTAGCCTAGCCGGGCCCGACCATGGGGTGCGGTCAGATCCTGATCTGGTCCCACGGGGACGATGCGGGTAGGGTTGATGTCATCGTGTGTCACATAGTAGTGGCGCTTGATATGGTCGAAATTGACGGTCTCGGCGATGCCGTCGGTCTGGTAGAGATCTTTGAGGTAGCCGAAGAGATTCGGATAGTCGATAATACGGCGGATGTTGCATTTGAAGTGGCCGTGATAGACTGCATCGAAGCGGACTAGGGTGACAAACAGCCGCCAGTCGGATTCGACGAATTCCGAGCCGAAGAGATAACGTTGATGCGCCAGCCGCGCATCGAGGATATCCAGCGCATCAAATAACCGATACACCGCCTTCTCGTAAGCCTGTTGGGACGTCGCGAATCCTGCCCGATAGACCCCATCGTTGACGTTTTCGTACAAAAAAGAATTGAGATCGTCGATCTCCTTGCGAAGCCCTTCCGGATAGAGATCGATCAGGCTCTCGGTGAAGCGATTGAACTCGCTATTGAAGATCCTCATGAGATCGTCGTCTGAATTGGTGACGATCCGTTTCGTGGCGGTATCCGTATCCCACAGCACCGGCACAGTAATGCGTCCGATATAGTGCGGATCAGTGGCCTTGTAGGCCTCGCTCAGAAAGTGGAATCCATTCACAGGGTCGGGCGAGTGTCCATGGCCTTCGCGAAAAGCCCAGCCTCTTTCGTCTCGAATCGGGTCGACGGCGGTGAGTCCGATAATCCCCTCCAGCCGTTTGAGCTTCCGCACGATGATGGTGCGGTGCGCCCAGGGACAGGCCCAGGACACATAGAGATGGTAGCGGCCGGCTTCTGCCGGATAGGAGGAGCTTCCAGTGGCAGTCACGTAATGGCGAAAGGCATCCGCCTGGCGTGTGAACTCGCCTTCGCCTGATTGTTCGTCGGGAAACTGCGCCTGGATTGTCACGTTGCACCAGCTCTCGGTGATCCGGGAAAATATTATTCACATTATCGCATACGTGTGTCTTCTCGGGTTAGGTTTATCTGGTGTGGCCTGCTGGTCGGAGGGGCGATTGCAGCAAGAGGGGATGTTCAGTAAAGTGAAAACATCTGAAGTTTCAACGGAAGTGTTTGGCGACGTTCCGGTTTGAGGATGGGGTCAGCGGAGAACAGGGAGATGCATGTGAATCGCAAGATGCTCGTATCGGCCGGACTGTTAGTCTGGTACGTGGCGGTGTCAATATGGATGGCGCAGGCTCCGACTGATCCCCAATTCTGGTTGATTGCGAGTATTCTGCCGGCGCTGTTCGTCGTCGTGCTGATCGCGACCTATCGCCATCTTCCCTTGTCGCCGGTCTCCTATGGTTTGATCACCGCCTTTCTGACGTTGCATACCATCGGGGT
>CAZXNN010000549.1:0-2430 GCA_964641915.1 uncultured Nitrospira sp.
ATGTACGGGACGCACGGCCACGGCGGCAAAGAGATGAAGTTTCTGGAGATCGTGTATACCCGAAAACCGTGATGATGCAGCATTGAAATAGATCGGGCAACATGCTTGACTAGAGACTCCACACTATCACCTCAGGAGGCTTCTTATGCAACGGACGATTGGACTGTTGGCGTTGGCTCTGATGCTCACAACGCTGAGCGGCTGCAGCTATCTGTTCTATCCCCGCGCAGGCGACTACGCGACGCAGGCCAAAGGCGCCAGCGGCGTGGAGACAATGATCAATCTTACGAATATGATGGACGCCACCGCGGCAAAGGCGAAGGGCGGCAAAGGCGTCGATACCGCGTTCGACGACCTCCACAATCAGCTCCATGCGCTGATGGATTCGTTCTGCGGCGTCACCAAGGAACAGGCCAAGACTCCGGCCTACGATCTGGCCTTGACCCACAAGAAGGAACTCGGTGCCGTCTTCGGCCGCCTCTGGAAGTTTAAGGACGACCAACCGCAGCGTGATCAGCATCTGGATCTTCTGAGTGCCGAGCTGAAAGAGCTGCGGGAGACATTACAGACCATAAAATAATCAGACGACGGAGGCCGGTGATGAAAGCTTCTCATGCCCCTGTGAGTAGCGGAGCCGTGACATTGCTGATCGGCACCAGAAAAGGCGCGTTCACCCTCAAGAGCGATGCGAGCCGGCGGACCTGGAAACTCTCGGCGCCGGCCTTCCTGGGCCACATCATCCACCACGTCGTCGCCGATCCGCGCGACCGGCGGACGGTCCTGATGGCGGCCAGCACCGGCCATCTCGGCCCGACGATTTACCGGTCGACGGACCGCGGCAAGACCTGGAAAGAGGCCGCTGCGCCGCCGGCCTTTCGAAAAGCGCCAAAAGGCGAAACAGGCCGTTCCGTCGGCCATGTCTTCTGGCTGACGCCCTGCCATGCGAACGAGCCGAACGTGTGGTACGCCGGAACGTCTCCTCAAGGTCTCTTCCGCTCGGAAGACGGCGGCACCACCTGGACACCGTTTTCCTACATCAACGACGATCCGCAGTACCGCGAGTGGATGGGCTCGGCCCAGGACGGCACGCCGGATGGCCCGAAGCTGCATTCGATCATCGTGGACCCGCGCGATCCCGGTCATCTTTACTTCGGCATGTCCGGCGGCGGCGTGCATGAATCGACGGACGGCGGCAAGACCTTCGTGCCGCTGATCAAGGGTATGGAAACGGTCGAGGGTTTCGAGGCCTCCGTCGTGACCTATCACGATCCCCATTGTGTCCGGCAGTGCCCGAGCAATCCGGACCGGCTCTATCAACAGAACCACTGCGGCATCTATCGCCTCGACCGTCCCTCCAACGAGTGGGTGCGGATCGGCAAGCACATGCCGAAGAAGGTCGGCGACGCCGGGTTCCCGATGGTCGTCCATCCGCGCAACGCCGACATCGCCTGGGTCTTCCCGATGGACGCCGCCACGGTGTGGCCGCGCGTGAGCCCGGACGGCAAACCGGCAGCCTATGTGACGAAGAATGCCGGGAAAAGCTGGACGCGCCAGGACAAGGGCTTCCCGCGGGCGAACGCCTGGTGGACGGTGAAGCGTCAGGCCATGACCAATGACGGGCACGAGGCAGTCGGGCTGTATGTGGGCACGACGCAGGGCGAGATCTGGGCCAGCCGCAACGACGGCGCGAGTTGGACCTGCATCGCCCGGCACCTGCCGGAAATCTACTCAGTGGAAGCGGCCGCATTCTGATCATGACAGTGCATATTCCCAGCGCGCTGCGTTCCTACACCGCGCAGCAGGGCGACATCGAGATCGACGCGTCGACCGTCGCCGGCGCCCTGGCGCAACTGGACGGCCGGTTTCCCGGTCTCCGGTTTCGCATCGTCACGGAGCAGGACACCGTCAGGCCGCACATTCGATTGTTCGTGAACGAACACCAAGCGTTCGATTTGCAGACCCCGCTCCGGCGCGACGACGACCTCTACATTGTTCTCGCGCTCAGCGGCGGATAACCCGGAGGAGACACCATGCCGGCTCCCGACAACGCCAAGCTTATCGAAGGTCAACGTCAGGACTGGAACCGCGTCGCCGGCGGTTGGGAAAAATGGGACCGCCTCTTCGAGGAACAGATGGCCTTCGTCAACCATCGCCTCGTGGCCGACGCCCGGCTGCACGCCGGATTGAAAGGGCTCGATCTTGGATCCGGCACCGGCTACCCAGCTCTGCTGGGCGCGCAGGTCGTCGGAGCGACCGGGAGCGTCGTCGGCATGGATCTCGCTGAACAAATGCTCGCCGCTGCGGAACGCAAAGCGAAACGTCTTGGCCTGAACAACATCTCGTTTAGAACCGGCGACGTGACGAGTCTCCCGTTTGAGCCGAACGTGGGCAGGCGCGTCGGCGTGACGCGCACTTCCCGCCGCGTTCTGA
>CAZXNN010000550.1:0-2425 GCA_964641915.1 uncultured Nitrospira sp.
CGGCATTACCGACCTGGGCGTTCGCAGCGCACGAGGCAGCGTCTCCCGTGATCGCGACGACAACAAGGCCATCGTCGGACGTATCGCCTTCAGCCCCATGCTGGGCATCGAAGTGGCAGGATCCGGCTACCATGGTGCCTATAAGCCATCAGCGGGAACCGTCGATACAGGCACGATCGACATTATTGCCCTGGACTGGACCCTGCAACGCGGCCCGTTCGAAGTCATCGGGGAATCGGCCTGGACCAGAATCAGCAACAATAATGCGACCGGGGTGGCCAGCAGAGGCATCGGGCCGGCCGGGATGCAGGGATACTACATCCAGGGGAATTACCATTTTATGCCGGACTTCCTGAAGACCTGGGCACCCAGCCACTTCACGGACGCGTCGACTTTTACAGCCGTGGTCCGGTGGGAACAAGTCAATACCGACACCGACGGCCGCACCAAGCAAAATGCACTGGGAGGCCAGCGGAACCTTGAACGGTTGACTCTCGGTCTCAATTTCCGGCCAATCGAAGATACCGTCATCAAGTTCGACTGGCAGTTCAACACCCAGAAAGATGCGAAGGGCCTGGTCCCCGCAGGCGATCTAGGGGCATCGGGCAGCCCGATGAACGGCAACGGATTCCTGATTCAGGCAGCCACGTACTTCTAAGAGGATCACGAGGAGTCGCCCCGACAGGGGCGGCTCCTCAGCGGGAAATGACCCTACGTATGATGATGCGACGACTTTTCACACTGCTTCTGACACCGATGCTCTTGACAGCTTGCGCCTCCATGAGCGGCATGCAGCAACGTTTTGCCGTGTGCAACTACGACCATGCTTGGGAAGCTGCGCTGGAGGCGGTGAAGGATCGCGCGATCGTGACGAAAGACAAAGACGGCGGGATGATTGTCACCGGCTGGCTGGAAATCCCGATGCCGGGACGGACCTTTGGTGCCCTCCAACGTGAAGTGGGGGATAGCAAAGATCGGTCCCGTGTCACTCTCACCGTCAAACGTCTCGACGATGTTATCAAGATCAGCTTTGCCGAAGAGCGGCAGCGATGGGCGTTCCGCGGCGGCTCACGTCTCTTCGGCTGGGCCGCCACTGATCCCTCGGCGGAAGTCATGACCGATGTACAAAGCCGCCTGGATACTAAACTAAAGGAGCATGGATGTTCTCTCAACTGAGTGCGTTCCGCACCATCACCGTCACTGTGTTGCTTGCAGCCTCGGCACTCCCCGTTCTGGCCAGCGAGAAAGTCTGGGATGCCGAACTTCGCCGGTATCTGAAGGACGACGACTTTAAATACGAAGAGTTCATGACGGAGGAGGAGGCCGTGAAGACGATCCTCCCAAAGTCTCAACGCGTGCACAAGGAACTGATCCGCCTGACACCCGAAAAGAAAGAGCTCATCGAGCAACGGATCGGCTGGAAGTTTCCGGAAGAGTCGTTCGAGTTGTATATCGGTGAGACCGGAGACAAGATCGACGGCTATGCCATGATCCACAACACTATCGGCAAATATAAACACATGACTTATATGGTCGGGGTCGATCCAAGGGGCGCCTGCACCGACGTGGAGTTGCTGGTGTTTCGCGACGCCAAAGGCAGCGAAGTCGGGAAAAAGCGCTTCAACTCACAATACGACGGGAGAACCGTGTCCGATCCCATCCGGATCAACAAGGACATTATCAACATCAGCGGGGCCACCATGTCCGTCCGATCGATGAGTGCCGGCGTCAAGCGTGTCCTGGTCCTCGTGGACGAGTTTTACTTGAAGCCGGCCGGGCTGGGAAGCGATACCGTCGCATCCCGCAAATCTGAGAAGGGCATCTTTACATCCATTTTCGGCAACTAAACGAAGCGGACCGAGCGTCCCCTATGAAAAACTTTAATCAACGATTCAAACTCCGGGACTCCGATCGCCATATCAGACTGCTGTACACACAGTTCTTGTTCTTGATGCTGATCGGATTTCTGTTTTCGTTTTTTTGGGCTCACAGTATGACCAGCTTGTCGCCACAAGGCATTGCAGAACACTACCGGGGATCGGATGCCACGTTCGGCGAGCCGATGTCGTTCCGGGAACTGGCGGAGGTGACGCATTTTCACCTCTTCACCATGCCGGTCGTGTTCATGATTCTGGTCCACGTGTTGTATTTGACGAGCGCCAGCCAGGCCACGAAGATTTGGATGACGTGGCTCTCCTTTGCCGGCGTCGGTTTGGATTTGCTGTCGCCCTGGCTGATCAGCTACGTGTCGCCCGTTTTTGTTCTGACGATGTTGACCGGCGATACGCTGATGATGGTGACCTTTCTCATCATGATGTGGATCCCCCTGCATGAGATGTGGATCCTCAAGCAGCCGCTGATGGGCGGGAAACGACCCGAGGAGACCTAGCGACTTTCGTAGCGGTTCTGACAGTATAGTACGGCC
>CAZXNN010000551.1:0-2423 GCA_964641915.1 uncultured Nitrospira sp.
GCGGAATTCGACATGCTTGGGCACCTTGTAGCCGGTCAGCTGCTTGCGGCAATGGGCGATCAATTCCTCAGCGCTCAGGTTTGGATCCTTGCGTACGACGAATATCTTCACCGCCTCGCCGGAGTTGTCGTCCGGCACGCCGATCGCAGCCACGTCGCTAACGCCTTCGTGCATGGCGACCGCCTCCTCGACTTCGTTAGGATAGACGTTGAAACCCGAGACCAGGATCATGTCCTTCTTGCGATCGACGATGAACACGTAGCCCTCGTGATCGATGTAACCCATGTCGCCGGTACGCAGGTAACCGTCGGGCGTCATCACGTTGTCCGTTTCCTCAGCACGCTGCCAGTAGCCCTTCATGACTTGCGGGCCACGGATGCAGATTTCGCCGACCTGCGTGATCGGCACTTCCCGGCCGTCGTCGCTGCGGATCGAAATCTCGGTGGACGAAATCGGCAGGCCGATCGAGCCGTTGAAGTCCTTCAGGTGCAGCGGATTGATGGTGGCTGCCGGCGAGGTTTCGGTGAGACCGTAAGCCTGCAGCAGCGGCGATTTGGTGACCTTCTTCCAGCGCTCGGCGACCGGCGCCTGCACCGCCATGCCGCCGCCCAGCGCCACCTTCATGGTCGCAAAGTCCAGTTTGGCGAAATCGGCATTGTTGAGCAGACCGTTGAACAGCGTATTGACGCCGGTGGCAACCGAAACCGGGTACTTGGACCATTCCTTGACGAAACCGGGAATATCGCGCGGGTTGGCGATCAGCAGGTTGCGCGCACCGATCATCAGGAAGGTCAGGCTCACCGTCAGGGCGAAGATGTGGTACAGCGGCAACGGCGTAATGATGAACTCTTCGCCTTCGACGACGACCGGCTTGATCCAGCTATAGGCCTGCATCACGTTGGAACTGATGTTGGCATGAGTCAGCATGGCCCCCTTCGAGACGCCGGTAGTGCCCCCCGTGTATTGCAGGAAAGCGAGGTCTTCGCGCGTCATCGTGACCTTGTCCATGCCATGGCGTCGCCCCGTGGCAAGCGCCGTCGTGAACGAAATCGACTCCGGCAACGACCAGGCGGGAACCAGTTTCTTGACCTTGCGCACGACGAAATTGACCAGCGTGCCCTTGAGCAGGCCAAGCATCTCGCCCATCGGCGTGACTACGACATGCTTGACCTCGGTCTTGACCAGCACCTGTTCCAGGGTGGTCGCGAAATTTTCGAGGATGACGATTGCCTTGGCACCGGAATCCTTGAGCTGGTGTTCGAGTTCGCGCGGGGTATAGAGCGGGTTGACATTGACCACCACGCAACCGGCGCGCAGCGTGCCGAACAGCGCCACCGGGTACTGCAGCACATTCGGCATCATCAGCGCAACGCGATCGCCCTTGCCAAGACCCAGCGACTGCAGCCACCCGGCGAAATCGCGCGACAGGTTGTCCACTTCGCGATAGGTCATCTCCTTGCCCATCGAGATGTAGGCTACCTTGTCGGCGTATTTGCGGCAGGCTTCCTCAAACAGGTCGACGAGCGACGAGATGTGCGAAATGCTTATCTCGTCGGGCACCCCGGGCGGGTAATTCTTGATCCAGATCTTGTCCATGTTGTCTCTCTCCGCTTTTAATTAACTAGCCACCCAGCAGCGCCTTCTTGAGCGAGCCGTCCACCGGGTTCTCTCCCAGCCAGACCTTGAGCAAGGCCCTGGCGAAAGGCGCGCTCGCGACCTTGCCGCGCGCCTCTCCGTTCAAGCTTACGCCAACGCCGTCGGCAGTGAAATCGAGCGATACGGTATCGCCATTTTTTGCGGTACCGACCTTCTTCAGGATATCGGCAAACTGGTCCACCGGCCCTTTCAGCGCAGCCAATTCGGCTTCGCTATTGTTGTCCTTGAGACCATCGCGCAAAGCGCCGTAGAGCGAGTCTGAATCGACATCGCGCAGCATGCGCAGATTCATGCGGCGCGGCGTCGTGGTATCGAGAAGAGCGGCCGGCGTGTTGGCTTTCTGGCTGACATAGAGCGCCCCGATATAGACCTTGACGAAGACCTTGGTCCGCAGACCGGCGCCGTTCAGTACCAATTCACCGGCACCGACCTTAATCTGCTCGTCCAGCTTGACGCCGGCCACCTCGGCCGCCTGCAGGCCGGGAACCGCCAGCAACGCGGCGACCAGCGCCGCCATCCGTACGGAATGGGAAATCATCTTGTTTTGTCTCCTTCGGTGGATTTTTGCCGGTAATGCTTCTTGTCGGCGATATAAACCGTCCGTTCGACCACGGTATGTACCGTGCCGTGACTGTCCCTCAGTTCGACCTGATAGGTGCGATCGAGCTCGGGCGACTCGTCGAGTGCGGCACGGATTGCCGCGACCTCGTCGGCCGCCAGTGAAAAGTCCGCAAACAGGGTCGTGTAGCCCGGCTTCTTGTAGCGGA
>CAZXNN010000552.1:0-2422 GCA_964641915.1 uncultured Nitrospira sp.
CACCTTATTTTCGCCCGAATAGAGGGCGAATCAATCTGGCAGCAGTATGAGGCTGAGATTTCGCCCGAATAGAGGCGGTTTCTATTCTGGAAAGGGTGAGGAACAGTACTTTTCCAGACATGGAAGCAGTTCGTTTGCATAAGGATGCGTCGAGAGCAGTTCGATTCGTTTGAGTTCCGTACCTTGAAAGTAGAGACGGCCTGGCACCTGGAGCAGGTCACGGACGATGCGCTTGAGACCCCAATCGGTGAAGCGAGACTCGTTGAGGCCGCGATAGCGGAAGTCAGCCAAGAGGTTGTGAGCCAGATCGGTCAGCCGGACAAGGGCTTTCTGGGCCTGCAGGCTGCGTTTGCGACGAGCCGAGAGGTACAGACCACTCTTGTCCTCGCGAAACAACTCCACTTCGGCGCCGCCGCGCAGATCATAACGGTTCAGGACTTCCTGTTTGGAGGGAAGCTTGAGGGTGGTGAGGTAGTAGCTATGCTTCCACTGCTCTTGATGGAGCCACTTCTTGACCAACACCTGCACAGGGCGACCGAAGTCGACCGGTGAAGGAACAGCGCCCACAAAGGCGTCATGGCCGTAAGGGTCCCAGCGGGACACCTGTCTGGCCAGTACAGAGGCGCGATGGCCAGAGAAGCCCTTGGCGATGACCTGATAGCCTCGATTCAGCAGCCATGACAGCTTGCCATCGGTGCCCGCACCGGCGTCTAAACGATAGATGGTGCGTTGGCGTTGCGGCAATCCTAACTCAAATGCAGTTTCGACGCCGAGCACGATCGGTTCCAGACACGAGGCTGTGGGCTGATCGCCTGCAAAGAGGTCTGAGCCGAGGGTTTCATCGTAGTGGATGGCACTTGCCCGTGCCAACTGCCGCCCGGTGATGTTTTTTTGCCGCTGAAGAAGCCTCTCTTGGCGGCCTCGGCCTGACGACCACAGGGCAGACCCGAAAGGTCAAAGTCGATCCACAGAAACCCTCGCCAGTCATGGCGTCGGGTCCGGCTACAACGTCGGCTAATCTGCGTCACGGCCCGATCGATGTCGGCCAGATTCATTTGACTTAGCGCATCCAGGGTGTCCGAGATGGTGCTCTGGTGCGCAAAGCGATCAATGCTATAGACTTGCGCCAGCGAACGCTCCGTGCCAAGTCGTGTGTTGATCATCGACACATACTCACATCCTGTCAGAATGCTGATGAAGGCCTGCCCAAGCTTGTTGCCAGGCGTGTAAGCGATGGTCTTCATCTCGAGCACCACTGTTTCCAGAGGCGCCAGCACCTCGTGTGCCTGATAATGAGCCAAGAGAGCGGCCACTGGCGCATAGTGCGTGTTGACCAACTCCTCTGTCTGTCCGTATTCGAGTGCCATGAGAGCCTCCTTGCTGATGGCATAAGTCAAATGCATTTCTCGCAACAGGCTCTCAGCATACTCCAAACCGCCTCATCTGACCATTTCTGGCAAGTTGAATCCGCCTCTATTCGGGTGAACGAATTGAAACGCCTTCTATTCGCCAGAAAATAAGGTATCACGTTTCAGAAACGAGCAAAACGTCTTTTAGCCATCCATCCATCACGGTGTACCCCATGTCCCGTTTAGACGAAGTCACAGCACTGATCGAAGAAAAGAAACGCCGGCTGCACTATCTGAAGCTGCAAGAGGCGCGCAAAGGATACAGCACGCCGCCGGAGGTGTCGATTGAGATCGAGGATATCGAACAGGAGATCAAGCAGTTGGAGCGGCAGGCGGACGAGTTGGCGACAGCGCCTGGCAACCCGCCGCCCGCAGCAGCGCCCGCCGGCCCCTCTTTTGCCGATCTCAAGCGCAGGACGTTGGAAAAGCAGATCAAGGATTTGCAGGAGGAATACAATGCCGCCAGCGCGCAGTGGAGCTACACCCTGAGTGAAGTCGACCGCGTGCGCATACAGCGGAAATTGGAGGATCTGGAGAAAAGGATCGGCAAGCTGGAGGCGGAGTTGGCAAGTCTGCCAGCAGGCGTGCGGCAATCGGCGGCCCCGCGGCCCAATCCGGCGCCCCGCCTTTTGCGCGTCTTCCTCTCCCATGCCTCTGAAGACAAGCCGCAGGTGCGTGAAGCCTACCATCGGCTGGTGGCGGAAGGCATCGACGCCTGGCTGGACGAAGAGAAGCTGTTGCCCGGCCAGGACTGGAATCTTGAAATCCGTAAGGCGGTGCGCTCGTCCGACGTGGTGATGGTCTTTCTCTCAGCCCGGGCCGTGACCAAAGCCGGCTACGTGCAAAAGGAGATCAAGCTGGCCCTGGACGTAGCCGACCAGCAGCCCGAAAGCGCCATTTTCCTCATTCCGGTCAAGCTGGAATCCTGCGACGTTCCCGACCGTCTCAGCCACGTGCAGTAGGTGAACCTGTATGAGGAGAGGGGGTGGGAGCGGCTGATGGCGGCGTTCTCG
>CAZXNN010000553.1:0-2415 GCA_964641915.1 uncultured Nitrospira sp.
AGGGCGTTGCAGAGTTGCTGGGGCGGGTCGAGGCGATTCTGAATCGCAACCTGGTTACACTCGAGGCCCTGATCCCTTACGAGCACGGCGAGCTTGTCAACCTGTGGCATGTGCACGGCCTGATCAAGTCCGAGCACCACACACCGGACGGAGTTCTGATCCGGGGTAGGTTGCCGGAGGCCATGGCTGAACGATTGAAGCGCTATGCGTTGAGGTAACTCGAATGGTGGACTCAGGAGGAGATGTCGCACACTCTGAGGTCTTAAGCTCTCAGAGTGTGCGACATCGTTTCGCGTAACAACATTAATGTACTAGAATTTGTCCAAAGCCGTTGAACAAACCAGATCCGGACTGCCGAGTCGCGGTCCGCGCGTTAAAAGGCGGTATTGCGAATTCCGACCGCTTCGGCCACCTAGAATCTATGCAACGGAAACGACACGAGTTTCGGAGATACAGTCATGAGACCACGGTTTGCCGGTCCAGCGAGAGGCGGTCGCCAGAACAGACGGCCATCGCGACTATGTACACACTATGTCAGTTATGTAATTACTCGTTTCGTTTCTTCTCTCCTCCACGAGGGCGCAAGGCTAGTTTACATATGAATGAACCGGGCGTGTTCTCTCTGACCGCCGCCAGGCATTAGCCGGATCATCGTCAAGTCAGCAGCACACCGCGATCAACAGATTCCCGACCGAACCAGGCTGGTCACAGCCAACGCGCGTGGAACTATGCCTTTTGTTTGAGCAGTCGCCGCCTCCAATTCGCCTCGCTCACTTCCCCAACCTCGCAAAACGACTACGCGAATTCTAGTCCGAGTGGTGCCACGATAGCGGGATGTGCAGCCGCCAAATCTTGTCATGACGAAAGGCACTCTAGTATGCTGCCTGCCAACGATTGTGAAATCAACCGTGCCGAAACAGAGACAGGCAACCGGAAGTCTGACCACGGCCAGAACTTCCCCACAGGCTTATACTCTATGAGCAAGCAATGAAGTGTTGTTTGTGATCGACTTTGCCTCTGTGATACAATACCTGCTTGCTCGACCATACAGAGAAGTAGTGAACGAAAGCAAGAACTGACGTGGACAGAATTCGCTGTTTTGGAATCACAATCTTGGTGATCGCTACTTTGGCGATCGCGTTTTTTGCGGGCTACGGTGCACAGTGGCTGACCAGCCATGGCGGCGCCTCTGTCCCGCCCGGTAACGCGCTTGCCGCACTGAACATACCTGACGGTGATCAGCCGGAGGAATTTGATGTGTTCTGGGAAGCCTGGCGGGTATTGCAGCGTGATTTCTTCGGCGAGCAGCCGGCCGACCAGCAGCGCACGTATGCAGCGATTCAAGGGCTCGCCCAGTCTTACGACGACCCGTACACCTATTTTGTCGAACCGCAGCCTCGCCAGCGGGAGAAAGAGAACCTGAGTGGTGAGTTTGGCGGCATCGGCGCGTGGGTCTCCACGGACGACCAGGGACGCATCGTTCTGAAGCCGATGCCGGGCCGCGCTGCGGAAGCCGCCGGTGTTCTGGAGGGCGATATCCTGGTCGCTGTTGATGCAGTAGCCATCACGTCCGAACTCAACCAGGAGCAGGTGCTGGACATGATCCGCGGGCCGATCGGCGAACCGGTGGAACTACAACTGCAGCGCGGCGATTCTGCTGAACTGGTGACACTGTCCGTTGTTCGCGAGCGGGTCGAGACGCCTTCGGTCGAATGGCGCGTGTTGGAAGAGACCCCGACGGTTGGCTATATCTCTCTGCGCCAGTTCACCGAGCGTACTGCCGACGAGCTTGATAGTGCGATCCAAGATTTGAAAGACGCAGAGATCAGATTTCTGGTGCTTGATCTGCGCCACAACGGAGGCGGGCTGTTGCAGTCTTCGATCGACGTCGCCAGCCGGTTTTTGAACGACGGCGTAGTGCTCTTCGAGCGCAAGAACGATGGCAGCCTTGAAACCTATCGGGTCGGGGCCGCGCAGCGGGCGCCGAACTGGCCGACCGTGGTGCTCGTGGACGGTGCGACCGCGAGCGCGGCTGAGATCGTGGCCGGCGCTATGCAGGACCGCGGCCGGGCGCAGCTTGTCGGCGAGAAAACCTATGGCAAAGGCTCTGTGCAGCTGATTCGTGACTTGAGCGATGGCTCCTCGGTGCACGTCACTGTGGCCCGCTGGCAAACACCTAACGGGCATGAGATCAACGGAGTTGGCCTGTCGCCTGATGTCGAATCGCTGCATGTGGACGGAGTAGACGCGCCGCTGGCCGAAGCGGTTCGTCTCCTGACCGCCAATGTGGCTCAGAATTAGGAAACTCGAGCATCTGCTGGCGATTGGGCGAAGCCAGCAAGGTTCATTGAGGGCAGGAGCGTCTTCATCGCCGTCCCACAGATTCTTTGGAGATTTGACAGAGGAAAGAAATGA
>CAZXNN010000554.1:0-2412 GCA_964641915.1 uncultured Nitrospira sp.
GGGAATCTGGTAGCGGGCGAATTTCTTACCGATGTCCCGCATCGTCCGGCCACGGGCGGACATTTCATCCGGACTGACAGGTGGGACGACGGCTTGCGAAGCCAGGCTGGAGTCTTCTAGACGCACCTGGACGGGAACGGGGTTGGCCGGGCTGTCCGCGCGAAACAGGCGGGCGTTCGGATCTCGATCGCCCATTTCGTTCACCCCATTGAAGACATTGTCCGCACGACCGTCCCAAAACTGGCGATGATTGAAGACGGCGTTAATCACCGTGGGCGTATTCCGCGGTTCCACCCGGCGCGTGTTCGTCGACCCAACTCGAAATCCATCAGGGTCCGGTTCCGGTCGGGTGAGATCAGCCGAGCCATTTCCGATGCCGAGGAAGACAGAGTTGCGAACTCCCTGCGAGGAGAGCACGTCGTTGCTGGCGGGGAAGAATGGGAAATCGGATCCCGTCACTTGTCCAACCGGGCCGAGGTTTCTGTGGAACGTGGTGTCAGGATTCGGAGTCCCAGTCGCGGTAATACGCTTTAATCCGGGTGAAAGCTGATTTTTCGATCGGTTATCGGCCATGCCCGAACTGAAATGGCAGCTCGCGCAGGCCTGCACCCCGTCGCTGCCGACCTGCATGTCCCAGAACAGCGCTTTGCCGAGGCGGATGGCGGCTTGGCGGTCACTGACAAAGTCGGCCAGGTTTGTCGGCTCCGGCACCGGCACGGTCTTGAGCGACGGGGGACGGGGAGGATCAGCCGGACTGTTGACCTGCGAAAATGCTTCCGTTGAGACAGTGATGCCGAGCCCTATCAGGGCGACGGCGAGAAAATGGGGGATACCTGTGCGCATAACAACTCCTTCCGATGTTCAGGGAAGTACTGGCTTCCGGATCAGCCGAGCCGTGAGCGCGTACTTCCCGTTCAATAACAGCTATGGCTTCTGTGCAACAGCCTGGCCCTTCCGCAGTCTGGCTCTGGCCATGGATCCCAGGCCGAGCAATCCGCTCCCGAACAGCCAGGCGGCGGCGGGGAGGGGGATGGGATTCAGCTGAATATTGCCTCCCAAGAAGGCCCCACCCTCCGTTCCCGGATCGGTAAGGCCGGGAAACTCAAACGTTGCATTGCCAAACGCCGAGTACCGTGCATCCACCACTGTCACGCGAGGATCGACGACGCCGTTGCCCCCGAACAACGACGTGGCGTCGCTGTCCAGATAGGCTCCGACAATATATTCGATCCCAGGGGTGAGGGCGGTGCTGCTCACCGGCACAAACCGGAAATATCCGTCCAATAGGGCATCAGTTCCGGCTGCAACGGTGGTTTGGACGAGCGGAGCGCCGCCGGAGGCAAGCCACAGTCCAACCTGGGCCGGTCCAGCCAGCCCGTCCTGGCCGGCATCGTAGACCCCCAGCGCTTCGACCGAGGTCGGAGCGGTCACGGAAAATTTCCAGCCCAGCGTCCACGGCGAGCCGTCGTATTCGAAGATGATCTCGGTGAGATCAATCGCGGCCGCCTGGGCTAAAGAGGACCAGACTGTGCAGACAAACAACAGAATAAGTGTTGGGAAGCTGATGAATCGATGGGAGCGCATACACAACTCCTTTTGGTTTGTGAATGAGGAGACTTCAATGTGATCGAGAATCGGGTCGAGTCTCATCTCAAAACCACACCATTGCTCGGCCCGATTCCTGTTCACACTAGGGAGGCGACCGACTCCAGCCAGAGCGAGATCCGGTCGCCGCGATTCTCCCGAGGGAGATGGTACAAGAGCCTAGGCCGAAAACCTCCGCCTTGCGAGACCGACGAGACCAACGAGTCCGCTTCCGAATAAGTAGATAGCAGCAGGAACCGGAACGGGAGCAGTCGTCAAGGTCGCTGAAAAGGCGTAGAGAACATTTCCCTGACCAAGAGAAAAAGCGGGATTTCCGCCATAGACGAGGGTGTACAGACCGGGAGTCAGCACCCAGCTATCGGAAACTGATGTCAGCCCAGCCCCATTGTCTTGAAGGCCGGAGGGACTACCGGCATTGGCGAGATGAGTGATATAGGAAATATTCGCCGGCGCAATAACTTCAGGTGGTCCCTCAGTCACGATCCAGGTCGTATTTCCAACGTTGGTGAAGGTATGACTGTTAAAGTCAGAGACCACATCTTCCACGCCGGAATACATACCAAATGCCGGAAACAGAGACCCTGTGGCGCCGCGACCCAGCGTAAGCGTCACCAGCGTGGGACCGGTGGCACTGGTGAGGTCCAAGAGGGTCCAGTCAGAGGTATGGGTCCAGCCTTTTCTGTCGGCTGGGTTTGCTGGCTCCGCCCAACTCTTGGACCCGACCGATCCGGTGTACGTTGCGGAATCGTTATCTCCCATCTGGACTTCCCACTCATAGGTGAGTCCGGATTGGTGACCGGCTGGATT
>CAZXNN010000555.1:0-2408 GCA_964641915.1 uncultured Nitrospira sp.
AGATCGATCCGTTGATCACCCATGTTCTCAGCCTCGAAGAAATCAACAAGGGGTTCGATCTTATGCATGCCGGCGAAAGCATTCGCTCGGTCGTGGTTTTCTAATCAACAGTTTATCCGGAGGAAAATTCCATGGCAGTTATTTCAGGTGACGGCGTGTTCTCGCATGCCTGCGTTGGCGCAAGCGATTTGGCGCAGTCGGTCAAATTCTACGATGACATTCTCGCACCATTGGGCGTGAAAAATCTCGGGCCCTTTGGCGAAGCGGCTGTGTTGTACGGCAGAGACAAGCCGGCTTTCCTGGTGCTTAAGCCTGGCAATGGCGAAGCGCCGTCCAGCAATGGCGTCACGGTCGGCTTTGCGGCAGCCAGCCAGGCTGACGTTGGGGCATTCCACGCGGCTGGTCTTGCTGCTGGCGGCATCTGTGAAGGCGCGCCGGGACCACGGGGCCATCTGCCGGGCGCTTATGCCGCCTATCTGCGCGATCCGGCGGGAAACAAGATCTGCGCTTATCATTTCTCCGCCGTCTGAGTGGACTGTCCGGAATGATCGGGGCGCGGGCATGCCTGCGCCCCGATTTGCTGAGGAAGAAAGATGAACCTCGAGACCATCTCCACCAACATGTCCTTCGGCGGCATCCAAGGCGTCTATAAGCACGCTTCGGCTACGACCGGCACCGACATGACTTTTTCCGTCTATGTGCCGCCACATAGCGCTGGCGCGAAACTGCCGGTGGTCTGGTATCTCTCCGGACTGACTTGCAGCCACGCGAATGTCACCGAAAAGGGCGAATATCGTCGCGCATGCGCGGAACTCGGCCTGATCTTCGTTGCGCCGGACACCAGCCCGCGCGGCGACGATGTGGCTGATGATCCGGCGAAAGCGTATGATTTCGGCCTTGGTGCAGGCTTCTATGTCGATGCCACCGAGGAGCCGTTCGCAAGGCACTATCGGATGTGGAGCTATGTGACCGAGGAATTGCCTGCGCTGATTGCGGAGAATTTCCCGGCCGATATGGCCGCTCAGGGAATCACGGGGCATTCGATGGGGGGGCATGGCGCGCTGACTATCGGCCTGACATTTCCTGAGCGTTTCCGGTCGATCTCGGCCTTCTCGCCAATCGTGGCGCCTGGGCAGGTGCCGTGGGGCCAGAAGGCGTTGGGCGGCTATCTCGGCGATGACCGGGCAGCATGGCGCAAGCATGACGCGGTCGCACTGATCGAGGACGGTGCGCGGGTAGACGCGTTGCTCGTCGATCAGGGAGAGGCCGACAGCTTTCTGGCTGAACAACTTAAGCCCAGTTTATTGATGTCCGCATGCGTCGACGCAGGGATCGACCTGACGATGCGCATGCAGCCAGGCTACGATCACAGCTATTTCTTCATTTCCACCTTCATGGCGGACCATTTGCGCTGGCACGCGGATCGCCTACGCTGAATTTCAGGAATTATCTTCATGCCGAAACTGTTGGTAACCGGCCGAACTGGAGAGACGGTCACTGTCGATGCCGATGCGGGGCTTTCCATCATGGAGGTTCTCCGTGATGCCGGTCTTGACGAGCTCTTGGCGTTATGTGGCGGCTGCTGCTCTTGCGCGACGTGCCATGTTTATGTTGCCGACACAGGCGGACAAGATCTTGTCCCGATGACTGACGACGAGAATGACCTTCTCGACTCCTCGGATCATCGCCGACCCAATTCCCGCTTGTCGTGCCAAATGATCATTTCGGACGCCATGGATGGTTTCACGGTCGAGATCGCGCCCGAGGATTAGAGCGCTGATCGCTTTTCAGTTTACAGGCTGGCGCGATCATGACCGATCCCTAGCTGGGGCTGTGTTCGGATGTCCAGAAATTCACTGCTATCGTCACGAATGCTCGGCCCCGAGAATATCCGGGGCCGAGATTGGAAGATGCCGCGGTTGACGATGTAGCGGGTGGATCACACGATCCGGCTGTACTGGCTTCCCAAGCCAACGCCGGCATGTTCGTCGCGCAAGTTCAGCTTCATTGTATCGCCCGGTGCTAGAAATTTCGCTGCACCTTGCATTTCGGCTGTCATCATTGCCCGGCGGGTTGCATCATCCAGGAGATGGTCCTTCAGGATCGCCATGATGGTCGGGCTGCCCTGCGCAATCACGCCGCCGGGCGTTCCGGTCAAAATCATGTCGCCGCGCCGGAGGTCCATCAGCGCGGACAGTTCCGTGATCGTGTCCGCAGGCGTGTGGATGAAATTCGCCGAGGTTGCTTCTTGCCGCCGCTCACCATTCATATCGAGGGTGATCGACAATGCGGTCAAAGTCGCCGCAACTTCATCGCGCTTCAGGAGCCGCAAAACGGGCCCGGTTGGACAGAAGCCTCGAAAACTCTTCCCCCGGAACCATTGCATGAACGCGGCTCCGAACATCACA
>CAZXNN010000556.1:0-2400 GCA_964641915.1 uncultured Nitrospira sp.
CGGTTTCCGGATTGATCCTGGTCGCTTTGACGAAGGATTGCGAGGGGTCCGTGCTAGACAGTTTGTCGCCGTCCGCCGACAGCGACAGACTGTTCACATACCCGCCTTTTTTCCATGTGAGCTTGACCGCTGTTTTTGATGCGTCCGCGCACTCCCAGGTTCCAGAATTCCCGGACTGTTGCGTGAAGCTCCCATCGGCCTTGATCGTCACCTCCCCGCCGACGAACCAGGCCCACTTGCCGACGACGGCCTCGCAGGAGGCAGCTTCCGCATCTGGAAGAATGAGGAAATCCCCTCCAGGACAGCCTAGAAGGAGAACGATCATCACCGACAGTTTTCGATATCCGTTCGATGGGATGGCTGGCGAGGGAATCATGTCGAACCTCCTAGCCAAGGAGTAAGGGGTTGTCAGGCTACTGCCGATACCATTCACTGTCAATCCGGCACCTACCCCCTCTTTCGAGGGGGATCATCGTGGCAAGCCAGTTTCTTCTTGCCGTGCTCACTCAGTGTGGATTATTTTTCACCTCATTCCCTCACCTATCCATAGGTGATACATGGCCGACATGCATCCTCCTCGCAGCAATTGTATATTTCCCCTGATCGCGATAACCGTTCTGTCGTTCTTTTGCATTGAGAAGGCAGCGGCTCGCTATGACCCCTATCTCAGCGACCCAAATACAAGCTTCTTTGGCAGACTGATCATCCTAAACGATGAACTAAACGCCGCCGGCGGGGAGGAGAGAAGAATTCAGCAAAGCCAGTTGATTGAAGCAGCTCTGCAGCCTTTTGATCTGCGTGGCAGTCGACCGACTCCTACCAATCGTGTTTCTCTCCAGCCGTCCAACACTCCAACAGCGAGTGGGAGTGGCACCAACTTAAGCGGCGACGGTTCGTGCGTCGTAGGATATCAAGATGCTGGTTTCTTCACGCCGTTCCACGCCTTTCGCTGGACGCAGGCGACGGGGCCGGTTGATCTCGGCACGGTGACCCCGGCCAACAACAGTACCTTCTCTTCCTTCTCCACTGACACGAATCAAGACTGCTCCGTGGTCGTCGGTATCTCGAATGCCGGCACCACATTCGTGGAGCACGCGTTCCGCTGGACCTCCAGCGGTATGGTCGATCTTGGCGTACCGGCCGGCGGCGGGACTACATCCAGGGCCTTCGGTGTGAGCAGCGACGGCACCGTCATTGTCGGCGACGCGGATTTCCAGCGTACGGGATCATTCCCCGGGACAATTCGCCAAGCGTTTCGGTGGACCCAAGCCGGCGGTTTTCAGAACATCGACAACCCCGCACAGCCAACGTTGTCACTGGCCACCGCCGTGTCCGGCGATGGGACGGTCGTCGTCGGACAAGTGCGCGATTCGAATACCGCGAATAGAGCCTTTCGATGGACGACTCAGACCCAGACAATGCAGAATATCGGCCCGCTTCCCGGACATACCACGGCAGCCGCTACCGGCGTGAGTGACAACGGGAAGATCGTCGTGGGGATTTCCAACCCGAACGCGCTGCAGTATCAAGGGCAGGTCCTCGGCTGGGGCCAGGGGGTTGCCTTCCGCTGGACGCAAGCCAAGGGCATTCAGGACCTGCGGCAGATTCTTGTCGATGGCGGCGTGGATATGACCGGCATCACCCTCGTGTCCGTCACCGGTATGTCGCGCGACGGCCAATGGATTCAGGGTCAGGCCACCACCGCTCAGACCGGTCCGAATGAGACGGTTGCGTATATCGTTCAAGTCTGCGACGACGATATCGGCGGGCCCTGCTCGACCGGCGGCGGAGCAGCTCCCTTCACGCTCGGTGCCTCGCCCAATCAGCTGACTGTCCCAGCCGGCACTAGCGGCACGAGCATGATCACGGTTACCCCCAATGCCGGCTTCACCCAACCGGTGAGCTTTAGCTGCGGCAATCTCCCGGTCGGCGCGGCCTGCAGCTTCAACCCGGCGACGGTGACGCCTGCCGGAGCGCCAATCACGACGACGCTGACCATCACGACTGACGGCGGACCGGTGGCGGCGCTCTCGCCAGGCGCCTCACCGACGATGTTTGCCTACGCGCTGACTCCGATCGGTCTGCTGCTGATCGGTGGGCTGTGGTACAGACGGCAGGGCTCCGATGGCAGCCTGATGAGTCTCGTTGCCATCTGCCTGGCCACGGCCGCGCTCACCGGTCTCTTGAGCTGCAGCGGCGACGATTCAGCCCCGGCACCTACTCCCAATTCCGGAGGGAATCCACCGGCCACCGGCACACCGGCCGGCACCTCGACGGTAAGCGTGACGGCGACTTCAGGCGGGAGCAGCAACGGTGTGCCCGTCCAACTGACAGTCACGCGGTGACAGTCACACGACCGAACGGCCGTCCCACCCGCGGATAGCAGGACACCCCGCTCCA
>CAZXNN010000557.1:0-2394 GCA_964641915.1 uncultured Nitrospira sp.
TCGGTGATCAACAAAAGTATGGAGCGTGGCACCAATGGCGCAGCGCTCACCCCCGTCGCTCAGTAAAACCTCGCCCTTGCCCAGCTGAAGCCGCTCGTTGAGGACCGCTGGCTTCGTCAATCTGAAACGCCCAGCCTCAACACGCTCGGGGATCGCTACCTCCCGTCCCAGGTAGAGATCGAAGACCTTCACGCACCGCGCTCCAGCCGTTTATGGTCGCGCTCCAAGGCGCTAACGCACCGTATTGGCAAGCTACTCTTGTCAATTTCCTGAAACACTTGGAGCAGCGCGTCCTCTACATTCTTGAGCTGGTCTGTCGAGATGTCGTACCGCCCGACCACCTTACCAGCGCGGAACATTCGCGTTGAAAGCAGATGGTCGAGGGCGCCAGCGAACGTTCCCCCACACGCCTTTACGACCGGCAGGAAGGTAAGTGCCTGCCGCTCGAAACGATTGCCCCAGCCAATACCGAACTCCCTGTCGAGTACGTTCGACAACTCGCTCTTGCTGACGAAACCAAGCAAGTCCGCAACCTCCTTGCGAAGTGCAGCCTGCGCTGCGGAGAATGCTTCCTGAAGCGACTTGAACGAGTAAGTACGGACGGGCAGGTTCCGGTTGATTCTGAATCGCTCCTCATGCCGCGGGAGCTCCAACACAAACGACCGATCGTGTGTCTTGTCAGCCAACTCGTTCGTGGTTTCGTCCTGGTTCGCCGTCCCGATAAACCAAAGGTTCTCGGGAATCTGAATTTCCCTGCCATCGCGCAACAAGCGCGGGGGACTGGGAGGCGCACTCTCCATCAACCGTATCCAGCGGTCGCCCACCGATTTTTCAAGTGCAGACAGGAAGTCGGCGAAATACTGCTCAGGGCGAGACAGGTTCATCTCGTCGAGCAGGATGATGTTCAGCCGGCCTTCGGCCGAGGGTGTTAGCGCACGATAGATCGCCTGCAAGCACTCCTTTTCGGAGAAGCGCTTCTCGAATGCGTTGTAGTGTCCCAAGAGATCGCTGCGGTCTCGCCAACCAGCCTGGACTGCGATGTCCTGGCACTCACCGCCGACAGCCTTGGCGAACGCCTTGGCGAGACTGGTCTTGCCCGTGCCGCTGATGCCTTGGAAGACATGCAGCTGGCTCATCGCGAGACCGCCGACGAAGAGCTGAAGATCCTCGAGGCGGAAGAAGAGCTCCTTGCCGGGATCCGCAACAGCGATTCGGTGCTGCAGTTCTTCAGTGAAAGTCGTGAGGCTTTCCACACTGTCGACCGGCCGCGATATCTGATATGCATCCCAATCCATCTTCACCAGCTCAGGGAAGGCAACATCTGCCTGCTGGGAATCCACGAGGCTGGAAATACGCGACTCAAGATCGCGAATATGCCCGTCCAAGAGCTGCTTGGTTCGCTCAAGCACCCGCTTTTCCTGCGCCCACTGCTCCCGCTCGAGCACAGCCAACTGTTGCTGATGCGCTGAGACTTTGCGCTCCTCAAGCTCCTGCCTCAGATCCCTGATCTGATCGCGGGCAGCGTCCAGTTCCTCCTTGACACGCTCGAGCTCGCCAATAGATTCAGCCGCCTCAAGCGCCCCGAGTCTAGAGTTGAGCGCTCTGTTTGCCTGCCGCAGTTCCTCGAGCTCCTCGCGCAAAGCAGCGGGTTCTCGCCCATCAAGAACTTCAATCAGCTCTTCGTACGCATCGAGACGCTCACGCTCCTCCGTCAAGCTTCGCCGCATACGCTCAACCTGGCCTTGATAGCGAACGATCTCCGCATCTCGCCGGGTGATCTCGTCAGCGAACTCAGCTTCCACCTCCTTGCGCAATGCCCTAAGCGCGTCTTCTCGACTTCGCTGTGTTACTGCGACCTTGCGCTCCTTTGACTCCAGCTCGGTGGCTCGGCGATCGAGTTCAAGCTGCCGGCTATCGAGCTGCTCTTCTCTGGACTTGATGGCCCCGAGTCGAAGCTCCAGCTCTTGCTGGATTCGGCCCCGCGCCTCATTACGCTCACACTCAAGTTCGCCGCCGATTGCGAGCTTTCGTAGCTCAAGCGCATCAATCTCCGATCTCAGCGCCTTCAAATTCTCCTCTCGCTGCTTGAAGAATCCGTTGCGAGCATTCCGTTCGCGCACCTCGAGTTCCTCCTCCTTACACAGGAGAGTGGCTTCTCTCGCGGCCAGACCTTCAACGCGACGCTTGGCCTCTTCGTTCTCGGCCTCGAACGCATCTACTCTGCACTTCAGCGCCTCCATGCCCTTGTCAACAGAAGCACGTAACGACTCGAGCTCATCCCGATCGCTCTGCAACTTGGCGACCTCGGCCTTAAGCTGCTCGCGCAGCTCCGTCTCGACCTCCCTCTGGGTCAAGATAGTTGTCACCTCGATAGAATCTGAAACCCGAGGGCGA
>CAZXNN010000558.1:0-2391 GCA_964641915.1 uncultured Nitrospira sp.
GATTTCCACCGCCACTGAATAGGGAACTTCCTGCTCCGTCACCGCGAGAATTTTCTCGCGGATCAATTCGGCCGCCAGCGTGCGCATGGACTGGTCCGTCAGCATATCTTCGTTATACACCCCTTCGCCTTCCGGCAAGTGGGCGACGGTTACCTCCAGCAGACGATCGATATTATCTCCGTCCTCCGCAGACACCGGCACCACCTCGGTCCAGGGGAAGAGCCTTCCGTAGGCCTCCAGCACCGGCAGCAACTTGATCTTGTTCACCGCATCAACCTTCGTCACCACCAGAATGACGGGGCGGACATGCTTCGCCATCGCCGTCTTCACGTGGGTGATCGCCGCCAGATCGCCGGGCCCTGGCAGATGAAGAGACTCCATCAGCACATAGAGCAGATCGGCATCATCCAGCGCTTCCACCGTCGTCCGCACCATCCGCCGGTTCAGTAAATGATCCGGCTTATGCAGCCCTGGCGTATCCAAAAACGCAATCTGCGCGCCCGGCACATGCGCCACTCCGAGAATACGCGTCCGAGTCGTCTGCGGCTTATTCGATACAATCGCGACTTTTTCTCCGAGCAATCGGTTCAACAAGGTGGACTTCCCCACATTGGAGCGGCCGATGATCGCTACCGTCCCGAATTTCATGGGGCCTCCTGAAGCGATCGATCCTTCACTGGGTCTGGGGACAACTGATAGACCGTTTCCCCCTTGCGCACATACCCCAATCGTTCGCGAGCTAATTGTTCGATCTTGGCCGGATCATGTTGCAACCGGGCGATTTCTCCACGCAACCCGCCGTTGTCCCGTCGCAACGCGAGAAGATCCCGGTCAAGTTGAGCTACCTGCTCGCGCATGGCCAAATACCGAGGCAACCCCATGTTGCCGAAGCAAAAGGCAACCAAGAGCCAGACACAGGCACCGGCACCAGCCACCTGGGCCACTGTGCCCATGCGGCGCTGCCAATCCAGCCACACCCGCCCGCGATTCTGCTTAATGATCATAAATGTGTCAGCAACCCTCGTCTCACAAATACCGAATCGTCGCTCATCAAATAACACTCTTGCGCGGCGGCTCAAAACGTCCGTCCAGCGAGGCCGCAACGAGCGCAGAGGCGAATCGTACTCTTCCCGTACGTTGAGCCTCTGTGCGATGCGAGAACAAAGCTGGCGGGCGTTTTCAGCCGCCGCTACACCCGACCGGGTACGGCATCCCGACCTAGATACACCGCCGCGCTTCCCAGCTCTTCCTCGATGCGCAACAGCTGGTTGTACTTCGCAATCCGGTCGGTCCGTGACAACGAACCGGTCTTGATCAAACCGGTGTTCATCGCCACCGCCACATCCGCAATTGTCGTATCCTCGGTTTCACCCGAGCGGTGCGAGATAATCGCCGTATAGCCAGACCGTTTCGCCAGCTCGATCGCATCTAGCGTCTCGGTCAACGTCCCGATCTGATTCAACTTGATCAGGATCGAATTCCCGATGCCTTCTTTGATCCCTTTGGCAAAGATTTCAACATTGGTTACGAAAATATCGTCGCCGACCAGCTGCACCCGCTTGCCCAGCTTCTCGGTCAGCATCTTCCAGCCCTTCCAATCCAGCTCGCTCAACCCGTCTTCAATCGAGAGGATCGGATAGCGGTCTAGCAACTTGCCGTAATACGAAACCATCTCCTCGGACGACCGCTCCGGGTTCTTCTCTGCCTCAAGAATGTAGCGCCCCTTGCGATAGAGTTCGCTCGCCGCGCAATCCAACGCCAGGGCAATATCCCGGCCGACCTTGTAGCCGGCACCCTCAATGGCCTGCGAGATGAGGCTGAGCGCCTCTTCATTCGACTGCAGGTCAGGAGCAAACCCACCTTCATCCCCGACCGCCGTATTGAGCCCCTTCTTCTTCAACAGAGATTTGAGCGTGTGAAACACTTCCGTCGCCATGCGGAGCGCGTCGCTGAACGTATTAGCTCCCACCGGCATGATCATAAACTCTTGAAGGTCCAAACGGTTGTCGGCATGCGCGCCGCCGTTGATGATGTTCATCAGCGGCACCGGCAACACCCGGGCATTCGTGCCGCCAAGATAGCGGTAGAGCGGCTGTCCGGTTTCATTCGCCGCCGCCTTCGCCACGGCCAGCGACACGCCGAGGATCGCGTTGGCGCCCAGTTTGCCTTTGGACTTGGTTCCGTCCAGCGCAATCATGACGTGGTCGATGTTGGCCTGATCGAGCGCCTCACAGCCGAGCAATTCCGGCGCGATCACTTTCGTGATATTGGCCACCGCCTTGGAGACCCCCTTGCCCATCCAACGCTTCTTGTCGCCATCCCGCAGCTCGATCGCTTCCTTCTCGCCGGTGGAGGCACCTGACGGCACCGCCGCACGGCCAATCGCGCCGC
>CAZXNN010000559.1:0-2384 GCA_964641915.1 uncultured Nitrospira sp.
CAGCAGGATCAAGGTGAACCGCTCGGAGGTTGGCTCTGGATCAACAACGAAGGTCCCGTAGGGGCCTACACCAATTGGATGGTGGGCGAGCCAAACAATTCCTCCGTAAGTGGAGAGGAGGAATTCCTGGCCGTTGGAGCTTGCGGGCAATTCGGGTGGAACGACGAAGGCTATTTGGGCAACATAGGGGGCTTTATTCTCGAATTCGAATCTGGAGTTCTCGCTGAAGCGGGGCCCGATCAAGAGAAATCAGCATGTTCAGAGATTGTCCAATTGAATGGAGCAGCAAGTCTGCCCGAGGATGCTCTGTTTCATTGGGCTATCACATCCAAGCCTGAACGTAGCGCGGCCGTGATCCATGGTGAGGATACGGCGAACCCTTCTTTTGTCGCCGACCTTCCTGGAACGTATTTGATCGAGCTTACGGTGTCCGTTGGGCAGCAGAGCGCTTCCGATCAGTTAAGCGTTCGGGTGTCCTGCCCGGTTTTCCGTAGAGGTGATTCGAATGGAGCAGGCAAGGTTGACCTGTCAGACGCAATTTTCACCCTCGATTTTCTATTTTTGTCGGGGGAGCAAATTCGATGCGCCGATGCTGCCGATACAAACGACGATGGCAAGATTAACATTGTCGATCCAATCTATGTGCTCAACTTTCTATTCTTTGGCGCAAACCCTCCGCCTTTTCCTGGGCCTCTGACATGCGGCCCTGATCCCACAGCTGATCAACTCCCCGAATGTAGATACCTGTTCGAGAACTGCTGATCTTCGTACCGGGACATTCCATCAGCGTTATATGTTAATAGTATGCGTCGTCTCGCATACACTATGAAATGGGTTACAGGCTGGGGGGAATCGGACGGGGGAGCACTCGCGCGCGTGCTCTACCGGTATTCCAGAACATCCCCTGGCTGGCAGTCGAGCGCTTTGCAGATCGCGTCCAGCGTTGACAGCCGGATCGCCTTGGCCTTGCCGTTCTTCAAGACGGAGATGTTGGCCATCGTGATGCCGACCTTCTCGGCCAACTCGGTGACGCTCATCTTCCGCTTTGCCAACATGACGTCGATGTTGATGATGATTGCCATGTTGGTTTCGATTACACGGTCAGGTCGTTCTCGGATTTGATGTCGACGGCGTTTTGCACGATCCGCTCGAACACTGCCGCCGCGGTGGCGATCACGGCCGATACGAAGATGACGAGGAGCCCCATGAACACCCCCGCCCCCGGATCTTCTTTATCGTCGTGCTTGAGGATGAAGACTTCACCGACCACGACAAACCCAATGATGACTATCGCACACCGTTTGATCGTCCGCATTGCCTTGACGGCCGTCTCGGAAAACACCAAGTTCTGTCCCGCGTATCCCAGAATCTTGTACGCTTTATAGAGCGCTACAAAAAATGGAATGGAGCCGACGTACACGAACGCCAGGAATGGGTCGTTGAAGTAGATCTGAAAAAGCGTGGCGTTCTTGTTCCGGCCCTCGACGTGCGGCCCCCCAAGCAGGATTGTCAGAGCGCCAAGGCCGATCAGCACAATGACGACCTGCAGAAACGCCGTTGAACCCCGCTTCACGCGTGACGCCTTTAAGCTGCTCATTTTTTCAACTTAGCGTGGAGCTTATCGTTTGTCAATATGCATTTATCGTTTCGCGACAAATTGGCGGGTGCCGCGCCACGGATCGTTCGCATCGAAGTGACCCAACATCGTCGACCTGCCCACGACGGACGCGGCCCGTTGGGACGCGGTTTAGTGCCGGTCGCACCTCGACTGGCAAGCCAGGGTACAACCGATTCAATCTACAGCTTGGACGAGGGGCGGCTCGTGACGCTGTAGTCGGTGGAGGTCCGCTCTCTGAGGTATTTTACGTTTCATGTCATATACTATTAAATGAGCCACATGCTAAAGGCAATAGGACCCGAGCGGCCGAACGCAGCGCGACCAAGTCCCGAGCTGGATGCGAGCGGGGGAGAGGCCAGCGCACACCCAGCATCCCATTTGCTGAAGCCTGTGACGCGCCTCCGGGACTTCCCCAAAATGGCCCGTTTCACGCCCCGCCCCATCGGCTACATGGTCGGCGACAACTATTTCTTTTGGCGCGTTGAATCATTGATTTTGTTACCGAACGCGAGTCGCTGCCTCATCAAAAGGTTACCGAAATTCTGGAGGTACGGCCATGTCCGACAAGATCAGCAAAGCGCAAGGAGAGAGCTCCTGGAGGCTCACTGCGTCTGGTATCGAGACGGCTTGAAGAGTGAGAAGGCCAGGATTCTGGACGAGTTTGGCGCGGTGGCAGGATGCCATTGGAAGCACGCCGTTCGGTTATTGCGGAAACCGGAGCAATCGTCAGCGCTTCCACGCTCAGCGAGTCGACGCGTTGACGACG
>CAZXNN010000560.1:0-2383 GCA_964641915.1 uncultured Nitrospira sp.
GAGAACACGAAGAGTTGCGAAGAAGCGCTAGCTCTCGTGAAGAAGGCCGAAACGGAGATGCGGGAACTGTCCGATCTGCTCAAGGTCGGGCCGTCCGAACTGGTGAACAAGACCCGCAAGGTGCTGACGCAACTGAAGGACAAAGAACGCGAGTTGGAAGAGCTGAAATTGAAGATGGCCAGCGGGTCGGCGGTCGCCTCGAGCGCGAAGACCGTTGCCGGGGTGCCGGTGCATGTGCAGCGGACCGACGGGCTGGATGTGAACGGGATGCGGGCGCTGGCCGACCAACTGCGGGATAAGCTGAAGAGCGGCGTCGTCGCGCTTGGCGCCGCGACCGAAGATAGCAAAGTGGCCCTCTTAGTGGTGGTGACCAAGGACCTGACCGGCAAACTGAAAGCCGGAGACCTGATTAAGGTCCTGGCCGCCGAAGTCGGGGGCACGGGTGGCGGACGCCCCGAGATGGCTCAGGCCGGCGGCAAAGATCCCGCCCGTCTCGACGCCGCATTGGAAAAGGTATTTGGTCTGGTCGAATCTGCCCTTCAGCGGTAAACTCATGCCTAGCCGTATTCTTGCACTGGATCACGGCACCAAACGGATCGGCGTCGCGTTGAGCGACGAGCTGGGTTGGACGGCTCAGCCGTTGGAAACCTACGAGCGGCGGACGCTGGATCTGGACATCGCCCATATTCTGGACCTGGTCGAGACTCACGAAGTGGGAAAGGTGTTGTTGGGCCTCCCGCTGCGGCTGAACGGCGAAGAGGGCCTGGCGGTGCAGGCGGTGCATCAGTTTCTGGAGCGGCTCGCCGACGCGTTGCCGGTTCCAGTGGTCACCTGGGACGAGCGGCTGACCACGAAGGATGCGGAAGAGCTGCTCATCGCCGCCGATGTCGGCTGGAAGCAACGCAAAGGGATGGTCGACCGGATCGCCGCCGCCATTCTCTTACAGAGTTATCTGGAGGCTCAGTCTCCCTCTCCGGTTCAGCGTCAGCCGACGGACACCGGAGAAGGTCTGGAGCCGGACAACAGACACCACGAAGTAGCCGGACGTCCCTATGAAGCTGCGCATGATTCTCATCGTGCTCGTCCTCGCCGTCGCACTCGCCGGGGTGGCCGCCTATCAGACGATGAAATGGGCTGAAGCCCCGGTCGTCACCGAAGCCGAGCATCCTCCCTCGAAAGTCGTCGTCATTGCCGAAGGCTCCACGTTTCAGCATGTCGCGGGTCTCCTTGAGCGCGAACGGCTCATCAAGAGCCGGTCGGCGTTTGTCCTGCTCGGCAAGGCCCTCGAAGCGGACCGGAAGATCCGTCCCGGTGAATATGAACTGAATCCGGCGATGCCTCCGGCCGACATTCTCTCCAAGCTCCTGGCCGGCCGGGTGGTCCTGCATGCGGTCACGATTCCCGAGGGCTATACGATGGTGCAGATCGCCGACGTCCTGGCGCAACATCAGATTACGGATCGTATCGAGTTCCTGCGTCTGATCAAAGATAAAAACTTCATCAAGACACTCGGCATTTCCGCGGAGACGCTGGAAGGCTATCTCTACCCCGATACCTATCGATTCCCCAAGCCGGTGTCGGCCAAAGACGTGATCAGAACGATGGTGGAGCAGCTCAATCAGGTCGTCACTCCGGAATGGCAGGCCCGGGCGAAGGATATCCATCTCACACTCCATCAGGTCCTGACGCTGGCCTCGGTCATTGAAAAGGAAACGGGATCGGGGGAGGAACGGCCGCAAATCTCGTCGGTGTTTCACAACAGGTTGCAGAAGAAGATTCCCCTCCAGAGCGACCCCACCGTGATTTACGGATTGCCGAACTTCGACGGCAATCTGCATAAGAAGGACCTCTCGCATCCCAGCCCCTATAACACCTATCGGTGGGCCGGTTTGCCGCCGGGGCCGATCGCTAGTCCGGGAGCGCAAGCGATCCGGGCCACGCTGTTTCCGGCTGTTTCATCGTACCTGTACTTTGTGTCGAAGAATGACGGAACGCATCAATTTTCCGCCACGCTGGTCGAACACAATAAAGCCGTCGATAAATATCAAAAGAAGTATTTCTCCCGCGCCCATCGCGGCAAAACGTAGAAGGAGTGTCCGCTGTCATGCCTCAATGGAATCTACCCGCGTTACTCGATCATACGGTCTTGCGGCCTGAAGCGACTAGGGCCGATGTGCTGCGGCTCTGTCAGGAGGCCAAAGATCTGGGATTCGTCGTCATCTTCGTGCCGCCCTGCTATGTCGATGAGGCGGTGGCCGCCACGGCCGGCTCGGCTGTGCGCGTCGGCATTCCAATCGGCTTTCCTCTCGGGGGCCACACGACGAAGGCGAAGGTCGCTGAGGCGGCGGAAGCCGTGGCGCGCGGTGCGCAGATCCTGGATATG
>CAZXNN010000561.1:0-2380 GCA_964641915.1 uncultured Nitrospira sp.
CCAGAATTTGTTCAATACTAAGTGGGAACAGGCGACGTTCGCCTTCTCCTCCCAGTTGCGCAACGAAGCGGCGGCAGTCAACGATATTCACTTCGTGCCGGGGAATCCGCGGACTTTTATGGGCGGCCTAGCCTGGTACTTCTGACAGGTTGCTGAAAACGCTCTCCAACGGCGTTCTCGGCTTGCACAAATCCTCAACGTACCCCAGAGGGTACGCTTCCGGTTCGTGCGTCGCCTGCGGCCTTGTTGGAAGAGCGTTTTGAGCAACTGTATAGCTAGACCACATGACTACAAGACATAAGCTTCTCCCGCGAGACTATTTCAATCGTTCGACTCTTGCCGTGGCGCGGTCTCTCCTTGGCAAGTATCTCGTCCGGCTCATTGACGGGCGTGAGATCGCGGGAAAGATTATCGAAGTCGAGGCCTATGTCGGTCCACGGGATAAGGCCTGTCATGCAGCGAAAGGGAGAACGCAAAGAACCGAAGTGATGTTCGGTCCAAGCGGCATGGCCTACGTCTATCTGATCTACGGAATGTATCACTGTTTGAATGTCGTGACAGAGCGGGAAGAGTTTCCTGCGGCAGTGTTGATTCGAGCGATTGAAGTCGATGGAGTGTTGATCGATGGTCCCGGGCGGCTGTGCCGCGCGATGCAGATTGACCTGAACTTGAACCGGATCGATCTGACGGCTCAGGAATCACTCTGGTTTGAGGATCGAGGAAGCCGGATCTTGCCCAGGCAGGTTGCCGCGCTTCCGAGAATCGGTGTCGGCTATGCCGGCATTTGGGCGAAGAAACCCTGGCGGTTTCGATTACAACCGGATTTGAATATCAGGCCGAGGAAAAGCAGGGAGTAGAGTCGAGGCGACAGGGAAAAAGAAACGGGGCCGCCGTATTGCTACGACAGCCCCGCTTCGTGACGCACTTAAAGCCGACTACTCGATCTTACGATCGGCGCCGATCTTGGTGGCAGAAGTTACCGGAGGCGCAATCTTAATCTGTGGCCCTTGCACGTTCGGGAGACGGCCTGCGCCCTGTCCCTCGGTGATCCGGGCATTGTCGGTCTTGGTCAAATTCTGCTGGCTGTGCTTGATGGAATCGGCCGATTTCAGCAACGTGGCTGCGCCGCGGGCATCGGACTGGCCTGGGTCATTGGCGGTGGGCTGGCCAGTGACGGGGCTTCCGCTGTTCTTCATCGGATAGCCCTCATGCTTGGGGAGCAGCGCGGGGTTGGCAGAGGCCAGCGATAATGTGAAAAGCACACCGGACAACGTCGCAATAGTGCCGAGTACGAGCTTCATACCCTACTCCTTTGAAAAATGGTGACTGGGTAAAATACGTTTAAAAACAGTTAATTTCTTAGGCCGAATCAAGTGGGGGGGATCATAGCGATGGGGGGGTATCTCTGTCAAGCGAGAAAGCGAGGCCATGAATTATAGCTCGGGGGACCTATCCTACTGAAAAGAGTCGCCGGGCCGAAACAACGGCCATTTGCCGACGAGGAGAGGCTGTAGCGGCCAGGAGAGGAGGCTAGGCCGTAGGTCTCCGAGCCGGTCTCCGGCCCCGCCCGCGATGGCGGAAAGCCGGTCCTCGGCTCACGCCGGGGAGGCGAATCGTCAGCGTGGTGCCTTCGCCGGGGGCGCTGGCAATGGCAATCGATCCGCCATGCTCTTCGATGATTTTCTTGACGGTCGCGAGGCCCAAGCCGGTTCCGGACCGCTTCGTCGTAAAGAACGGCTCGAAGACCTTGTCGAGAATTTCAGCCGGAATAGGGGCGCCGTCGTTCTTGATCAGGATCTGCACTTCAATACCGCGGCCGGCGCGATGCTGGGTGACTTGAATATGTAAGTGACCGCCGGGCGTCATGGCCTCGCCGGCATTCTTGAAGATACTCAGGAAGACCTGCTGGAGTTTCGCTTCATCGCCGCGCACCGGGGCGATTTGCGTCGCGTAGTCTTTCGTGACCTGAATGCGGGTGACTTCCAGATCGGTTCCCACCACCACCAATGCACTCTCGAGCACTTCGGGAATGCGGCAGAGGCGGCGGTTCAGTTCAAGCGGCTTCGCGAAATCGAGAATTTCGTTCAGGATGGCTTCGACCCGGATCAAATCGCGCATGGCGTTTTCGACGCGGGTTTGCGGATCAAAATCAAGAATGCCTTCGGCGGTTACTTCTTCCAGCTGGGAGCGGATGGCTCCGATCGGCTCCCGGATTTCCGTGGCGAGAAAGGCGCTGAATTCTCCGATGGCTGCCTGCCGCTCCTGTTTGCGGATGACCGGTTCCAGGATCGTTGGCGCACCAGCGGGGGGCACGGGACTGTCGACTCCGGCTTCGGGCTGGACTGCCACGACCATGAGCTGGTGGCACTCAGCGGCGCGA
>CAZXNN010000562.1:0-2364 GCA_964641915.1 uncultured Nitrospira sp.
GACGTTCAACCGGTAATACAGGTCTTCACGGAACGTGCCCTTGGCAATTTCCTTTTCCAGGTCTTTGTTCGACGCAGCCAATACCCGCACATCCACCTTCATCAACTTGCCGCCGCCGACTCTCGTGAACTGCTGTTCTTGTAGCGCCCGCAGCACCTTCGCCTGCGTGGCCAAGCTCATATCGGCGATCTCGTCCAGAAACAGTGTACCGCCGTCAGCCTGCTCGAATTGCCCCCGCTTCATCGAGGTGGCGCCGGTAAACGACCCCTTTTCATGGCCGAATAATTCGCTTTCAATCAGTGTCTCGGGAATCGCCGCGCAATTCACCGCCACGAACGGATGTTCGGCTCTGGCGGAGTGATTGTGAATCGCGCGCGCCACCAACTCTTTGCCCGTGCCGTTCTCGCCGCCGATCAAGACCCGGCTGTTGGTCGGACCGGCCGTCTCGATCAGCTGCCGCAACTGCTGCATAACGGGCGATTGGCCGACAAGCTCAAACTTTCGCTGCACCTTCGTCTTGAGCGTCCGGTTTTCCTGCTCCAATCGGTACTGGTCCAGCGCATGCTTCACACGAAGCGTGACGTTCTCCAGGGACAGCGGCTTTTCGATATAGTCATAAGCTCCCAGCTTGATCGCTCTGACCGCCGTCTCGATGGAGCCATGCCCCGACATCATCATGACCTGGGCCGTCGGCACAAACTCTTTCACCCGCTTCAGCGTCTCCAAACCATCCAACTCCGGCATCCAGATATCCAGGATCATGAGATCCGGCGGATCCGTCGTATAGATCTTCAAGGCCTCGGTGCCGCTGCTGGCCACGGAAACGTCATATCCCTCGTCCTCAAGGATGCTTCGCAATGACGTCAAAATAGCCGTTTCGTCGTCGACGATTAGAATCGATGCTGACATGCGTCCCCCGTGATACGTGAGTCCCGTTCCAATTCAGCGGACATTCCTCGCGGCACCTACACCGGCAAATCGAAGGTAAACACTGCCCCCTTCGGCTGATTATTCGACGCCTGAATCTGACCGTCGTGATCGGTAATGATCCGGCGCACAATCGCCAGCCCCAAGCCTGTCCCGGTTTTCTTCCTCGTAAAGTATGGAACAAACAGCTTCTCTTGATCCTCGGGTGTAATCCCGACACCTTCATCGGCCACGCTGACGATCGCCCGCTTGCGCTTGGTGTCGTACTTCGTACTGACCCACACCCGCCCCACATGATTCATCGCCTGAATGGCATTATCGAACAAATTCACACTGACCCGCTTCAACTGCTCACGATCGAAGTTGAGCACCGGAAGATCTTCATCCAACTCGACACAGAATTCGATGTCCTTATGCGCCGCACGATACAGCGTCAGCACTTCCTGGATCACCTCGTTGAGCGACTGCCGGGCCATCTGCGGCGCGGGCAAACGGGCAAATTTCGAAAACTCGTCGACCATGTGCTTGAGGCTGCCCACCTCCGTCACGATCACATTGGTCGCTTCATCGAAAATCTTGTCAAAGTCCGGAGACTTCTCGAAAAACTTCTTGCGCAAGCGCTGCGCCGAGAGCTGGATCGGCGTGAGCGGATTCTTGATCTCATGGGCCACTCGACGGGCCACTTCCTGCCAGGCCGCGACCTTCTGCGCCTTGATCAACTCCGTCAGATCGTCGAAGATCAGTACGTACCCTAAGTCTTTATTCGCCTCATCCCGCATACGCGATCCGCTCAGCCTTATTTTCACGGGCTTCCCCTGCACATCGACTTGCCCTTCCAACGACCAGTCGTCCCGATCATCGGCTTGCATCCGGTCGTAGACCGTTTGAAAGACATCCAAGCCAAACTCTTTAAAAACCTCGTTCGCCTGACGATCCCGAATCCGGTCGGCGGACAGCCCGAGAATACGCTCTCCGGAAGGATTGAAGGTCGTGACCATTCCACTCCGGTCGATCGACAGCAAACCGGCGGCGATCGTCTCTACGACGGTTTCGATGTACGCCCGGCGGCGGTCCAACTCAACGTTCGTTTGCCGCAGCGAACGGTTGGCATCTTCCAGCTTGAACTTACTGCCCTGCAAGTCTCCGGTCATCCGGTTGAACGACTCGATCAAGGTTCCGATTTCGTCGGTCGCCTTGGCATCGATCTTCACTGACAAATCACCTTGCGCCACCGCCACGGTCGCTTCGGCCAGCCGCTGAATGGGCACCGTAATACTGCGGGCGACATAAAATCCGAACCAGGTAGCGCTGAAGAGAATCATGACCGTCACGACGGCCACGAAGAGGTAGGCACCGGCCTTGATCGGATTCTTCATGGCCTTGATCTGCTTATACTCCTCATATTGCCGCCCGATCCCCTCCATCTTGGTCAGAAGT
>CAZXNN010000563.1:0-2355 GCA_964641915.1 uncultured Nitrospira sp.
CGAACAACACCTGTTCCACTCGTGAGGCGACGGCAGCCTCGGCCTGCAAGACGTCGACGATCGACATGACGCCGGCTTTCGCTTTGGCCCGGTTGGTCGCCAGCAATTCTTCCGCGGCCTTGAGCGCTGCCTGGGCGACCTTCATGTTTTCGTTCGCAAAGACCAGTTCCCAGTAGGTTTGCTCGACGGTAGCGAGGACGGTCAGGACGCGTTCGCGGAACACGAGTTCTTCGACGTCGGCGTAATTCTGTGCGACCTTGATGAAGGTTTTGTTGATGTCAATCCCGGCGTTGCGCAACAATGGTTGGGTCAACGTCAGAGCGAGTCCGCCGGTGTAGGCCGGATTGAACAGAAATCCGGTGGCCAGGTTTTGGTTCACGTTGGTACGGGCAGGGCTGTAGTTCAAATCGACGTTACCGCCCGTAATGAGATTCTGCGTGGCGTCGACGGTAACGGAACTGTTGCGCTGATCGAAGGTCTGAATGTCAGTCAGGTTACCGCCGGTGCCGCCGAAGACCGGTCGGTTCAGCGGTGAGACTTGCCTATTATATTGGCCGTTCACGCTGAGAGTCGGATCGAACTTGGCCTGCTCGACGGTGATATCGAATATCCGGCTCTCTTTGGTCTGGCGGCTGATGGAGATATCCAGGTTGCTTTGGAGAGCACGCACGGCGGCGTCAGGCAGAGAGATGGTTTCGCGCCGTTCTGCCGGGGTCGCCGTCTTGGCGGGACCTTGGCTCCAGCAGGGGCTGGTTGTCAGAAACACGAGTGCGATCGCAATACCGCTGTTCCATCTGGGCATGCCGGAAACGAGACGAGCGTGGGGCCTCATGAATCCTCCTTGATCTGCAGACTGAATGGGCTCATATTATACTGATGGCCTGGAGATTGTCATGACTCAACTTACCCCACCGGTCAGGATCATGATGCGGCGCCTGCTCACGGGTGCACTTGTCACGGCTGTTCTGACGGCAGGGGGCTTGCTCGCTGACGGTGTATCCGCTTCGGCGCAGACAGTGTCTGGTGTGCGGTCGTTCGATGGCGGGGTCGGTCCTCTCTTCAATCTTACCGGGCCAGGTAGTCTGTATCTCGACGGGCAGGGAACCCAAGGCTATTTGTACCAGCCTGGCGGGAATATGCAGACGTATAGTTTTCGGAACCCGACGATAGGTCAGGCCTGGAGCGGCGCTGTGATGACCTTCGGCCCGCAGCTCTCGATCGGTTTGATCCAGGGCGCCAACCAGGGTGGCTCACCGCTGGTCTTGCCGGGCCCTCCCAGACAGACCGCCCCCTTGTCCTCAATCTCTTCGACGCTTCTCGACGAGATTCCTTAGTACCTACCGATTACATTCACGGTTCAGTTGCCAATTGCCACGCTAGTGACAGGACGTAGCGTGCTGCTGTCATAAGAATGTCAGGACTGATGGTATCGGCCGTATCAGTCGGCTGGTGATAGTGCGGGTGGATCCCGCCGCTGACGACGGTGATGGTCGGCACGCCGGCTTCTTTAAACGGGACGTGGTCGCCGCCGGGGAAGAATCCAAACACATCGAGCTTGGATGCGAGACCTGCCGGCTCTCCTGCCTGCTGCGCCACAGTTTTCTCGAGCCCTGTTACCCCGACCGTCAATCGTCCATTGCCGATTCCGGCATGGTCGATGTTGATCATGGCTTTGGTTGAGGGGAGGGGGAGAATCGGGCGGTTCACGTAAAGGCGTGAGCCGAGCAGGTCGCGTTCTTCGCCGCTAAACGATACACACAGGATTGTGCGCTGCGGGCGAAGGGCTGATTTCACTAATGCGCGCGCCACTTCCAACATCACGGCGGTGCCTGAGGCATTGTCGTCGGCGCCGGGGAAGAGCAACCCGGCCGGTCGGCCGAAGTGATCGCGATGGGCCCCGATGATGATGGCGTCCGGACCGGTACCGGGGAGCATGCCGATCACGTTTGTGAGCAGACCTTCCTGAGTCACGGTGTTCCAGCGGAGAGAGACGTATTGATCTGTTTGCGATGCGTGGGCTGAACCATCCTTATTGAGCTGTTCTTGAAGATGACGAAGGCGATTTGCGTCGCTCGGCGTGGCAAGGATCTGTTCTGCGAGTGCGGTGCTGATCCACGTGCCGGGGATGGCTTGATCGGGAGGGAGCTGTCCGTAGAATGCGCTGGGCTTTCCCGTGACCCCGCGCCGGGCCTCATAGGGATTGAGAATCGGCCCTGTCGCGGTCAAGTAAGCGAGAGCTCCGTGGTCTCGTGCGAATCGGACCTTATCTGCATGGCTGACCGGTTTCGGGTACTGATCCGGTTTGCCCCGCAGGAAGAGGACGATGCGATTGGCGACATCCACGCCGGCATAGTC
>CAZXNN010000564.1:0-2343 GCA_964641915.1 uncultured Nitrospira sp.
GCACCACCGACAGCCGATGGTAGAGGTCTTCCCGGAACGCGCCCTTGGCCACCGCCTGCCGCAGATCCACGTTGGAGGACGAGACGAAACGCACGTCCACCTCGATCGTCCGCGTGCCTCCCAGGCGTTCGAAGCGCCGTTCTTCGACCACGCGGAGGAGCTTGGCCTGGAGGGGCAGGGAGAGATCCTGGACCTGATCGAAATAGAGGGTCCCTCCCACTGCCAACTCGATCTTCCCCGGCTTGGCCTCGCGGGCGTCGGTGAAGGCCCCGCGTTCGTGGCCGAAGAGTTCATTCTCCAGCAGGGTTTCCGTCAATGCGACGCAGTTGATCACCACCAGCGGCATGGCGTGCCGATGGCTCCATTGATGGATGGAGCGGGCGAAGAGTTCCTTGCCGGTGCCGCTTTCCCCAAGCAGCAGGACGCTGGCGTCGGAACGTGCGGCCCGTTGCGCGGCTTCGACGACCGTGCGGACGGTCGGGCTGGCGCCGATGATGTTGGCATAGCGGCCGTCGACTTCCGAGCGCAGGTAGGCGACTTGCCGTTTGAGCGAGTCCCGCTCAAGGGCTTTGCGGATGACGATGAGGAGATGATCTTTGTCGAGCGGCTTGGGGAGAAAGTCGTAGGCCCCTTCTTTCATGGCCTCGACGGCGGCGTTCACCGATCCGTGCGCGGTCATGACGATGACGGGCAGGTCTTCGACGTGTTTGATCTGAGAGAGCCGCTTGAGGACTTGAATGCCGGTCAGTTTCGGCAGGTCGAGATCGAGCAGGATCAGGTTGGGAGATTCCTGCTCGATCTGGTCTAGCGCCTGTTGTCCGTCCCGGGCGACGACGGTCGTGTAGCCCGAGGCTTGCAGCCGATCCTCCAGCACTGTGACGATATCTGCGTCGTCGTCGACAATGAGGAGTTTGGCTTTCATCGGTCTTGAGGCGCAATTAGCGGTCAGCGTTCAGCCATCAGCCTGTAGGAATGCACTGCTCGTGCAGTTTTTCCGAGCTGAGAGCCGATAGCTGACGGCGAGCGCTCATCCCTCCATGACATTCATGACTAACCCGGTCAGCGGCTTCGGGAAGAAGTAGGTGGACTTGTGCGGCATCCGTTCGCCTGCGGTGGCCACGTCCTTGACCTCACTCACTTTGGTGGCGTTCAAGAGGAACGCTCCGGTCCCGGTGCCGTTCGCGGCCCAATCCAGGGCTTCGTGGTCATCTTTCGTATAGAGAATGGCTTCCTGTTCCTGTTGCGTCGGACAGAGCTTGGCGACGACCAGTTGTTGCAGAAGCGAGACATCCAGCTTGGTGCGGGGCGACGCGCTCGCCGGCGGACGATGGGCGGCCTTCAGCGCCAGAGTCAGATAGGTATCGCGGCCCTTCAGCGCCAACCCGAACATCGGCGTCGTCCGGCCTTGTGTCCGCATCGCATCGATGAATTGTGTGCGTACGGCGGTTCGGGTCTGGTTCGTAAACGGATATTCCTGCAGATCGAAGGTGTCGGCGAACAGCGCCTTCACCTGATCGAACGACGGCAACGGCGTCGTTGTCACGCGGTGCGTGGGCAGTACGGTCAGTCCCGGATCTTCGATCGGCGTGAGGAGCATGAGGACCGTGTCGTAGGGCTGCAATCCCTGGGCGTTGCCGGCCTGCTGGCGGCGCAGCTTTTGATAATTCAACGCCGTTTCGTAGCGATGGTGGCCGTCGGCGATGAAGATGGGTTTGCTGGCCATGGTTGCCACGACTGTCTGGGTAATCGCCGGATCGGAGACGGCCCAGAGGCGCTGCTCGAACCCGACATCGTCGCGGAATTCCACGCAGGGCGCCGTCGATTTTGCCGTCTGGGCCAATGCGGACAGGATGGTGTCCTGAGGGTCGGAATAGAGCGACCAGATCGGACTGAAATTCGCGCGGCAGGCTTCCATCAGATTCAAGCGATCGGTCTTGGCGGCGGCGCGGGTGTTTTCGTGCGGGTAGATTGCTCCGGTGCCGAACTCTTCCAGCTTGAAGGTGGCAATGAAGCCGCGCAGCGTCTTTCTCGGGCCCTTGGGGTCCGATCCCGGCGGAACATACTCGATGGTGTGGTAGTAGATCGTCGGCTGCGGATCCCGTTTCAATGCGCCCGACTGCATCCACTGCGAGAGCGTGGCGCCGGCTCTGGTGTACCGGTTGTTGGTCGAGCCGTCGCCGGCCTGGTCCATCCCCAGTTCGAGGCGAATGACGTTGTGCGGGTTCCGGTCGTACAGGGCTTTCTGGCCGGCTGCGTCGATGATGTCATAGGGAGGCGCGGCGACGTCGCGTGCCGCACCGGCGATGGCGGCATCGTAGCGCGCACCGCGAAACGGAAGAATCT
>CAZXNN010000565.1:0-2340 GCA_964641915.1 uncultured Nitrospira sp.
GCCGGAGGCGGCTTTCTCGATGTTGTACGACGTCGTCGCAGACCAGGCCACGAGGTGGCTGTTGTCGACGATATATTCCTGATCCGGCCTGAGTTCAATTTTATGAATGGCGCCGAAGCTGTTCAGCACCAGCATGCCCTTCCCGCCGATCTTCAGAATGAAAAACCCTTCGCCGCCGAGCAATCCGCGGCTGAGATTCTGCATCTTGCTTTCGATGTTGATGCCTTCGGCGCCCGCCAGAAATCCATCCTTCTGCACCATGTATTCATTGACGCCGTCGAGTTCCAGAATGACGATTTCGCCCGGCACCGTCGGCGCCAGCAACACTTCGCCCGGCCCGCGACTGGCACGCAACGTCTGGAAGAAGAATTTCTCTCCCGTCAAAAGCTTCCGTGAGAGCGCCCCGAGGAAGCCGCCCTCCATCTTGCTTTCAACATCTACGGTCGGCGATGAGCCTACCATGGCACCTGACTCGGCTTTGATGTGCTCCCCGGACGCCAGCTCAACTCGCACCATCGGGAACGCCCCCGGATACAGAATTTCGCTTTTCATGATGCGTTTTCCTTTCTTCTTCTACAATTTTCGCGACATCTTTCAGGGAATCTCCTCCCGGTGTGACTTTGCAAATTGACAGCGGGACCACGGATTGTCCTCCCAGGCAACATGCTCCACATCCGGACCAAGACAACGCAACACTTCCCTTGCATCAAAGACAGCTGGTCTATGAGGGTTTCCGATGTTGGAAAACTTGATTAATACAGACCGTTGGCTTTTAGACCAATAATATTCTTCTGGTTGCCAATTCCAGACACCTCTCCAGGGGTAATTTACATCAATGGTTCTAGTTATTCCCTGAAGAGACCTTTCATCGGAATGCTCAATATAGAAGAACGAAAACCCTTTTCCCGTCGTCACCTCCGCACAGCGGTAGAGAAGATAGATGCCTACAACTGTTGCTGGGGTCGAGCTGCTTCCCCTAAATGAAACCAACTGCATCCCCTCCACAGCAGATGGTGAATCCGCGTAACCGCCATTCATTAGCCAGTTTGAGCTCTCTCGCGTATACGGAGTCGCGCAACCCGTCGAGAAGAGGAGGAGGAAGACCGCCCAGATCGTTATAATTTGTCCGAATCTCAATATGTTATCAATCCGTACATTCTGTGGCTCGGCTCTGTCCCTGCTTCAAAATAACTCCATCGGACCCTGCCAAGATAGTCTTTGGACACGGCGTATAGTTCGGCTGAAACATCCACGCTAAAGATTCGGGCCACATTCGATCCGAGCGTTAACTCCTTCACCTCGCCCGTCAGCGACTGATAGTGATGTTTCTTGACCAATTGATCGGGAACCCAGAATCGTCGAAATGCTTTGATCTGCCTTTGCGGCGTGTCGTAGCAGATGGAGCCTATCCCCAACAGCACGCGGTCGACCCCGAACGCCGCGATGATCTGACCGGGCAGATGCGCACAGACCAACGAATACGCCGCACAAGCCGGCCGAACGTAAATCCCAGTTCCATATAGATGTTCGCGAGACCGGCTGCGCCTGTCCCATCCGGCAAATTCGGTCGTCAGGAGAATCTCGCCGACCCTGATGAAATTGTGGTCGATTCCGGCGGCACTTTTCAAGCCCGAATTGTAGATGAGAAAATGGATCTCCCGGAAATCCTTCGCGCCGGCTATGCCTCAGGATGTTTTCAGAAAATCCCACCGGCGGCCCCCGACTCAAACAGACGTATGCCAAGTGAGCGCCTCGACAATGGACTCCACAAGGACTTGCTCCCGAGTTTGCGGAGAAATAACGAATTCCTCGTTCGACTCGATCCGAGTCAACAGAGGTCCGAATGAAATCGTTCCCTGTGTGAATCCGGGAAGCCGAGTGATTGAAAGGCGCATACAGGATCCGCACGAAAAACGTCGGCCGAGGAAGATTCAGGGAGATACTCTGGGAACTGGCATACTACAGCAGGGCACCCACGGCGTGAGCTCGGTTCAGCGGCCGGGGCGGATCGGACGAGAGTCCGGCAGGCGTTCGCCGCTCGGTCCGCCCCGGCGATCCAGACGGTCACTGAGCTCTCCCCCATGCTTCTTCCTCAATTGACGACGAAAGCCGCGCCGTTCTTCCGGCGACATATTCTTCCATTGTTGACGTAAGTTGTGGCGCTCCTCAGAAGGAAGCGACCGAAACCACTGCCGCGCGTTGCGAATGGCCTCGCGCTTTTCCGGCGGCAAGTCGCGAAATCGCTGGAACCGGTCGCGCAATCGCTGTTGATCGTCCGGGGACATCTGCCGCCACTCCTGGAACCGCTGCCGCGCCTCGGTCCGTTCATCAGGATTCATC
>CAZXNN010000566.1:0-2322 GCA_964641915.1 uncultured Nitrospira sp.
CGATAGAAGATGAGATCCAGAAGGAAGTGAATGCGCACAAGATTCTGATCTACGGCAAGGGGACGAAGACCATGCCGATGTGCGGATTCACGCGGGAGACGATGCAGTTTTTCGAGAAGTACGGATACCCCTATGAACTGATCGATGTCCTCTCGCAGCCGACGAAGCGGGAAGCCCTCACAAAGATGACCAACTGGCCGACGTTGCCTAAAGTGTTCATCGATGGCACCTTTTATGGCGACACCGACATTCTCGACCCGATGGAAAAGAAGGGCGAGATGGAGCCCCTGCTGAAGAAGGCGTTCGGGAAGTAAGCGGGGCATCCCTCTTGGTCTCTTGCTCCCCGAGCGCGCACACGGGAGCAAGAGATGACAAAATTATGGGCGGCGCTCGCTCGACGGGCGCAGTGAGACCAAGAGGGATGCCCGGCTTACAAGTGGGGTGAGTTGGGAATAAGAGAAGCTGTGCGCAATCGAGAGCTGGCCGGACGCTCTCCCTATTTCTCATCCGGTGTATTCGATGGTTAGCCCATACATGACAGAGCCAACCTTCAAGTTATCCCGCGTGTCAGGCGCTCCTGTTTCAGACGATGCGTTGATCACCGATTTACAGTGGGTTGCACAATCGCTCAATTCAGATACCGTGCCCCAACGGAAGTATGGCACCCTCGGCACTTATGACTGCAGCACAGTCATTCGCCGGTTTGGCTCGTGGAATAATGCCCTTCGCCTCGCGGGTCTTTCTCTATCCAACGAAGTCGATATTTCTGACGAACGGCTATTCGAGAACCTGCTTGTTCTTTGGCAGCATCTGGGGCGGCAACCTCGGCGGAGTGAGTTGTCATCCCCTCCGTCCACGATCTCTCAAACGCCATACAATCGGCGCTTTGGTTCTTGGACTGCGTCACTCGAAGCGTTTGTTAATTATGCCAACGGAAGCGGCGTCGAATCATCTGTAGCTCAGCCTGAGGCAGAATCTGCCTGTCGCACAACAGGTCGAACCCCCTCGCTTCGCCTTCGCTGGCACGTGCTTCAACGTGACCGCTTCACTTGTTGTGCCTGCGGTGCAAGTCCGGCGTTCGTTCCCGGCGTAGAACTTCACGTTGATCACAGAGTTCCGTGGAGCAAGGGAGGCAAAACGGTTCTGGAAAATCTACAAACTCTTTGCTCGATATGCAATCTTGGAAAATCCAACGTATATACGGGCTGAAAAATGATTCCAGATGGTGTTAGAGCGCTACGAATCTCGGCATGTCTGTTGGTCGGGAACCGCTTATTCAACTGGTAATCTTTTCTTCTGACACATTGGCTAGGGTAATAAGGAAGCTGACCTCACCTGCGTGCATTGAGCACATTCCCAATGCTCCTTCCGAGCTTGCTCGTTTTCTTCTATCAGGCCGGCGCCCGTGGGTGGTTCTACTGCGCGCTCGGTGAGCAAGGAACCACCTGCGGGTGACGGTCCCCCCTCACCCTTTGGCTTCCGGCGGGGGCCAGTTCATCTCGGTGTGGCGGCCGCAGTAGAAGCAGGTGAGACGGTAGCGGGCCTTCCGTCGTGGATTCGGCATGGAGATAAAGGTGATGGGGGTGTCGTCGAATGGGCAGATGGGCTGGTCGTGGAGGAGATGGACTTCGGCCATCATGGTAATCGAGGCCACGTCCCAAGCTGGCTGATGTCCTTCCTTGCCCGTAATCTTTTCCACCAGATGGCATCGCTCACACGTCGCTTCGTAGGCTTTGATTCTAGCGTTATGCGGAGTGAGATCGACGACATCCATCGCTCCGCCGCAACCAGCCTTGGAGCAAGTCAGATGCTCATGCTGGAGCGCTTGGACAAATCGATGATGGGCTTCGCGTTCTTGATCGGTTTTCATTTCTTCTAGTCTCCCTCCTCTTTCTCAGGGACTGTCCCCGAGGCGGTTTCCCTGCGCACATTGAGTGAGCACCGCCCTTACTCTACAACTTCGATTGCTCCCGGTGCGCGTTCAGTGAGCAAGAAACCGGCACGGGCACAGTCCCACTCTTCATATCCCCCACGCCCCGCTGATCTGAATGTTCGCCCCGTTCACGTAGCGTGCCTCTTCGCTCAATAAGTATCGCACGGCGGCAACGGTGTCGTCGATTGTGCCGATATAGCCTGCGGGAATGCGCTTTGTCATGCCGGCCAATTCTTCCGGCGGCGCGCTACCGGAATCGATGAAGCCGGGTGAGACGGCATTCACGGTGATCCCGTGCGGCGCCAGCAGCTTGGCCAGCGTGCGCGTGAGGATGAGGACGCCGGCCTTGGCGATGTAGTGGGCCGTCACGTCCGGCTGCGAGATCATCT
>CAZXNN010000567.1:0-2317 GCA_964641915.1 uncultured Nitrospira sp.
GGGCGGGCGGTCAGACTCTCATTGTAACTGGTCCAGTTTCCGGGGGGCAGGTCACCGCCCATCGGCATCGCTGACATCGCGTTCTGGGGACACAACGTCGTCGTCACACGCTCGGGCGAGGGGTGGGTGTACCAGGGCCGCAACGGAGGAGGGGACGACATTTGGGAGAATGCCGGCCCGATTCCTCCGCCCACGGTCGGAGTCGGAAAGAGTGCATGGTCCGCCCTCAAGAGAGAATACCGCTAGCACGCGGGGACGGGTCGAGACGCATGATTGAGGACCCGTGGCCTCGAATCGCGCCAGACGGGACGCGGTGAAAGGCAAGTACAGTTGGTCTCGGCACCCCCGTGACCTGCCCCCGAATGCTCTCGGGGGGCCGATGCGGCCGAACTCCCTCAGCCCGGCCTTCGCGAAGCTCGTGCGGCGGGGCGGGCTCCCGTCCATCCGGTTTCACGACCTGCGCCACGGGCACGCGAGTTGGTCTCACACCGGACGTCTACTCCCAGTTCTCCCCGGCAAGAGCAAGCCGTGGAGCAATTCGGGTTGGCAAGCCAATCCGCTATCGACGGGGACAGGCGGGGACTGGCGAAAGACTGGCTTTCGGCCCCGCCACGGTCACTCGACGCATGAGTCCAACTGCGCTAATCTACACAGCCGGACCCACTTGGATCAGGCGCGGCTGTAGCTCAGTTGGATAGAGCAGCGGACTTCTAAGCCGTGCAAGGGAAGAATCACACGAATCGCTCCGACCACCGAACCTATGTTAAGTCAGTCGGAAACGGAATCGCTGCAAGCAGATAGCACGCCCGCGGTACCTTCAGTGTCGAAGTCGGTTTCAGCGCGTTTCAGCGGCATTCCCGGGACAAGTCGGGAACAAGTCGGGAACGCGGCGATGTAGATGGCCGATGGGCCCAGTCTACTCGCGGACCCATATGGACCAGTTTCGGGCGGAAGGTGCGGGATCGTCGATCAATGGGGTGTACAGCCGCGAGCCCCTCTAGTCGCTTCCGTCAGAGCAGCAAAGGGTGTGGAGAGAATGTGGTCCGACGATCTCACGGTCAAGGAAGCCGAGTACACGGAGCGGGCGATGATCGCGCTGGAGAACGTTGGTTGGGCAAAGCCGCTCCTGGATAGGGTTGCCACTGTGGGTGGTCTCAAATCAGCGAACATGCCTTTGTTGTTCGAGGTCCGATTCGCGTTTGAACTCCATCTCGCTGGCGCGACGGCCGACTACGAGTACGGGACAGGCGTCGGTGACTCGAGCGTCGACTTCCGGATCCACGGTGAGCGAGAGTGGCTAGTGGAGCTCGTGAGTCTCCGGGAAACTCAAGCTCTCAAGCGAGGGACGCAGTCCCAATCTCTCTCAAAGACCGTTCAAATATCTGAGAGCCTCCTGCTGACGGGGGCAGCCGACAAGCAGTCCGAGGAAGACGAGATGATTACCGCCCTCGGCAAGATCGGCAAGAAAGTGTTCCTCGATGGCAATCCGACGAAGTTCCCTGTGCCGTCCGCAGCTGTGCACCTGATTCTTGCGGATATGCGCGGCTACCTCGGCGAAGGTGGAGACGTTCTCGACTACCAACAGATGGCCAACGGTGCTAGGGCTATCTCTGCCAACAATGCATGGGCCCTCCACTTCTCAAGGGGGCGCCCGATTCTCGGGCTCTTCGAAAAGGTCGACCAGCATCCGCTTCAGGCAGCAGCGATGATGCGAGAGCGCGTGCACTTCCTCGGATTCATCGCGGAAAATGAATACCGCGAGTGCGAAATCCGCGATCGAGCCTGCTACCAGCCCAATCCGCACCTCTTGCCGACACCAGAATTGCAACTCGGCGCGTCGCAAACCTACGTCCTGCACAACCAGTAGGCCCTCACCAGTGTCGAGCGCTTGGAGGGGAGTGTCAAAAAACAGGAACAAGAAACGACGTCAGAAACCGGTACCCAAGCCTTCCTCAACGGCGGCTGTCGGAAGCGGGGCGTCCTCGCTTCAGCAGCACTCTAAGACAGGGAAGCTGCTTGTGCCACCAATGCTGCAGTTGGGTACGCCTTGGCGCTTCGAACGCTGGCGTGACGATCGGTTACCGGAAATGCTCTGGGCGGTCATCATGCGTATGCGCCTTGGTCGCGGGGCGTTTCTCGACGTAGCCCGTGATGTTGCACAGTATGGACGGAAGTTCGAGGCCACCGCAGCGAAGGGTGGACTCGACGTAACCCACAGCGCACTGGCCGGCATGGAACCCCAAGACCGGGAGGAGATCATAGGGATTATCTGCTCGACTCCGGAAAAACGCCAAGCTCTTCGACCACTGCGACTTTT
>CAZXNN010000568.1:0-2317 GCA_964641915.1 uncultured Nitrospira sp.
AAAAGCCGTTCTCGCGCTGTTCTCCCCTCGTCGGTTTTGAGCCGCCGCTGGATCTGCTCGATGACTCCCGGCTTGGTGGCGATCGCGCCGATGCCTCCCTGTGAAAAGTACGGAGTGGAATAAGCGAATCCGGCCCGGCCTGGCGAAGGCGTTCCGGCTGCCACGGCGGAGACGAAGAAATCCAATTGTCCCTCGTTCAAGAGCAGAAATAAATCTCGGAAACGAATCAGGTGCAAGGCCGGAACCACGGGTGCGCCGCAATGGATCGTGAGCGCATCGCTGACCGCCCGCACCAGTTCGGCATCGAGCCCGGTCACCCGGGCGCCTTCGTCTGTCCAGACAGCGGGAAATACGAACGGTCGAAAGGGTTCCACTGCCATTCCGACCTGGACTTGTTGTCGCCGGCAGATTCGATCCAGCTCGTTGGTCGTTACGGGGTAGATCTGCTGCACGGCGTCGAAGAGCAGGCCACAGCCTTGCATCAGCGGGAGCAAGAATAGGAGGGCGGCCACAGGGGATACCGGACGCCATTTGTGCCGGAAGAAGGCTGTGAGACAGGAAAGCCCTTGTGTCATCCAGGCGCCCTCACGTATCGTCCGCAGAAGCCGGCTCAATACCGAAACCCGGTTAGAAACAGCCATTGCTGAGACTCTCCCGCTTCTCCTCGAAAATTGACGTCGTACTGCGTAAATTGCAAGCTCAGATCGAGAGAGATCCCGCGGGCCACCGGAAAACGCACACCGGCTTGGCCGCCATACAACAAACCCGGCGAGGTCCGTCCTTGTTCCGAGATGACGGCGCCGATTAGTCCGCCCACGTAGGGAACGGCACGATCTTCAAGCGGGCCGAAAAAAAGATGCTTGAGCATTCGCCCGATCGGCATCGAAGCAGGAAATTCGAGGAGATCCAGGACGTTATTCCAGCGAGGATTGAGAAACAGCGCGTGTTGATCGGTTCGAAAGTCGTCGGTGCGGATGCTGAAGTATTGATACCCGATCCGTATTTCCCCATCGCCGTACCGTAATGCCGTGAGGCCGGCCTGCAGGGTGACTTCCCGGTCTTTCGGGGCGAACGTTTGCTGGCGCAGTGCGACATCGAAGTTGAACGGCCGTAGGGGCAGAATTTCGAACAGTGCGTCTTGTGCCGGGGCAGGAAGGGGGCCGAAGAGTGTCAGTGCGGTCGCCCAGAGAGAGAGCCGGAACAACAAGCCGACCGATGGAGACCGCCGAACGTGTGCCGACATGAACATATGACCGTCAGTGAGAATGAGCCAGTCGATCGGACGATTGCGGCGAATCGATGCCGTGGACGGGCGGCTCCCCTGTGATACAGGATTTCATGATGTCCGCCCGGCATTGGGCACCGGCAAGAGCGGCATTGGCCATGGTGACGAGTTCGGCTTCAGACAATTGTTGGCGCGCATAGTCGATGAGCACATGGTTCGGAACTAGATCGGGGTCGACCTGTCGAACGCCAGGTTGGCTCGACAGAGTCGAAACAAGCTGAGAGCCAACCGACGAACACTCTTCGCCCATCAGCATCAGCGCCACCCTATCATAGGGGCCTTCTGCGTGAATAGGCGAAACCCCACTCATCAGGAGTATTCCGCTGATAATGGGGGTGAAGAACGCGTGTGCCATGGAATGAACACTCTGGATGTCAAATCCGGCCGGTTTTATGCCGGCCGGATTTCCGATTCTCAACTTACTTCGCTTTTGCGGGGAGCTCCCACGGAACCATGGGCATCAAGTTCGTCGAGGGCTTGGCATCGGGGGAGGCCAAGAGTACAGCAATCGCGCCGCGAAGCGCGCCGGTCAGGGAGTGGGTGACCAGCGGGTAGGCGCCGGCCGATTCCACGACGACGTCGAACGTCGCGGCGCTGCCCGGTCCGACCACATAGGTCTGCACGCCGGTCAGCTTATTGGCCGGATTGCCGCTTTCATACACATTGTCCCAGATCTCACCGATGGGGTGGAACGAGGAGAACTCGTTCGGGCCGGCGTTGACGAAATAGACGCGCACGCGCTCACCCGGCTTGGCGTCGAGCTTGCCGCCGCCCGTGACAAACGGGTGATATTTGAAGATGCCGCCGTTGAACATCATCCCGTCGAATTTCCGGTCGAACATCGCCTGCACGTCACCGGGGTTCTTGAAGTATTCGGATTGGACCAGGACATATTCCCGATCCGCCTTGGGCCAGACCGATGCATCTTTCGGATCGACGATGATGGCGCCGAACATGCCGCGGGCGATGTGCTGGATCATCGGCGGTGCGCCGCAGTGGTAAAAGAAAATGCCGGGCTTCTTGGCGACGAAG
>CAZXNN010000569.1:0-2314 GCA_964641915.1 uncultured Nitrospira sp.
CTATGCTGGAGTTCCCGGCGGGTTTTGGCTACACTACGCGCAGGAGACATGAGATGAGCATCCGCCAATTACTCCAGTCCAAACGCAGCCAAATCCTCCAAATCGCCGCGCGGCATGGTGCGCGAAAGGTACGGGTATTCGGATCAGTCGCCCGTGGCACCGCTCGCCGGGGGAGCGATATCGATTTTCTTGTCGAGATGGAGGAGGGGAGAAGCCTGCTGGACCATGCGGCGTTAGTCCTCGATCTCGAGCGGTTGCTGAAACGATCAGTCGATGTGGCGTCCGAACGTGGCCTCCGCCGCTTGGTTCGGAAAGACGTGCTGAAAGATGCCGTTGCCTTATGAGGGATGATCGCGACCGTCTGCAGGATATCCTGGACGCGATTAAGAAGATTGAACGACATGCCAAGCGCGGCCGGCGCGTCTTCGAAGAAGACGAACTGGTCCACACGTGGATGATTCACCACATCCAGATCATCGGCGAAGCAGCCAGGAAGCTGACCCCTACATTCCGGAAGACCCACCAGCAAGTGCCCTGGCCGCAGATCATCACCATGCGTCATGTTCTGGTTCATGACTATCTTGGTATCGACCTGGGTGAAGTCTGGGCCGTGGTAGAGCGGGACCTCCCGGCCCTCAAGAAGCAAATCCGCCAGATGGTCAAGCCCCAGCCCAAACGTCTGCCAAAGGGCTGATCCCACTATCACCCGACAGGTCATTCCCTCTTTCTCCCCCAACTCAGGACTCAGCACTTCCCAGCCCTCGAGAGTCGCTTTGCTGGAGTTCCCGGCGGGTTTTGGCTACACTACGCGCAGGAGACCTGAGATGAGCATCCGCCAACTACTCCAGTCCAAACGCAGCCAGATCCTCCAAATCGCCGCGCGGCATGGTGCGCAGAAAGTCCGAGTGTTCGGCTCCGTGGCACGGGGAGACGCGCGGCTGGACAGCGATATCGACTTCCTCGTGGATATGGAAGGCGGCCGCAGCCTGCTCGATCTCATCGAACTGGGGCAGGATCTGGAAGAATTATTGAACCATAAAGTCGACGTCCTGACGGACGGGGGGCTCAGCCCGCACCTGGAACAGCGCATCCACGCCGAAGCCGTCCCCCTATGAAAGACGACCGCATTTATCTCCTGCATATTCGGGACGCCATCCGACAGATCGTCGAATATACGGCGATTCGAAAAGAAGAGTTTTGTGCTGATCGAAAAACGCAGGATGCCGTCGTCCGCAATCTGGAAATCATCGGCGAGGCCACAAAGCGGCTATCTCCGGCACTCAAATCTGCACATCCCGACATAGCCTGGAAACCCATTGCCGGAATGAGAGACAAACTGATTCACGATTATTTCGGCGTGAATGTTGAGTTAGTATGGGATGTCGTCGAACGCGATTTGCCAGTGCTGTATGAGAAGGTGAAGGAACTACTCGCAACGCCGCCTTCCACACCGTCGCCATAGCTGAACTGATTGACAGGCAGCGAGCACCGCTCAAGATAATCAAGCCGCTGGAGTAAGGTCATGCTGAAGGACATCGTAGAAGCCACCGCATTAGAAGGCTATCACGCTCGTCTTCGATTTGAAGATGGCGTGGTGGGTGAGTACGAGATCAAAGCAGGCAGTCACTGAAACTCGTCTGACCAGGTTCTCTCTCTTTATCGGCGGTAGGCCCAATCCCCATACTCAGCACTGAGGCCTCAGTACTTCTTGGGAGCACTCAGCACTTTCCCCCCCCCCACCCCCAAAGGCGGGATGATTTCCTGGCAATAAGAGGGTATTCTTCGGCGGCTATTTCGTTTTGCTCCGGAGTTGTAATACGTGGCAGATCTCGACAAGAAATCTCTGAGCGAACGCGACATCTGCAGCAAGTTCATCACGCCGGCGGTGAAGTTGGCGGGATGGGATGAACTGTCGCAGATCCGCGAAGAGGTCGGCTTTACCAAAGGGCGAATCATCGTCCGTGGCAAACTCGTCACCCGCGGCAAGGCCAAACGCGCTGACTACATCCTCTACTACAAGCCGAACATCCCCATCGCCCTCATCGAGGCGAAAGACAACAGCTATCCCGTCGGCGGCGGGATGCAGCAGGGGCTGGAGTATGCCGCGACGCTGGATATCCCGTTTGTCTTTTCATCCAACGGCGACGGCTTCATCTTTCACGACCGGACAGGCCAGAGCGAGAAACGGGAAGCCGAACTTTCGCTGAATGCCTTTCCGACACCCGAAGCTCTTTGGCAGAAATACCGTGCGTGGAAGGGATTGGCTTCGGCACAAGAGGAAATCGTTCTTCAGAACTATCACGACGACGCGAGC
>CAZXNN010000570.1:0-2309 GCA_964641915.1 uncultured Nitrospira sp.
AGCTGATCCCGACGATCAACCAGAGGATGACGCCCTGAATCAGGGGGCGGGCGCCAACCTTCCTCAGCGTTGCCTTCGAGATTCCGCTGCCGATCAGAAAGAGCGTAACGGTCAATCCGATGCGGGCGATCTGGGTCAGCAGGGAGAAGGCTTCGCGGCCGGCGACGAAATAGGTGTTGCAGACCGCCGCGAGACAGAAGAAGAGGATGAACCAGGGCCACTGGATGCGGGCTTCCCTGCGGGTGACGAGGGCCGTGCCAATCGTCAGCGGGACGATCCAGAGGGCGCGAGCCAGCTTGACGGTGGTGCCCACGGCGAGCGCGACCGCGCCGTATTTGGCCGCCGCGCCGACGACGGAGCTCGTGTCGTGAATGGCGAGCGCCGCCCAGAGTCCGAACTGCGATTGATCGAGCCCAACCATCCCCCCGATCACGGGGAAGACGAGCAGCGCCACCGAATTGAGAATGAAGACCGTGCCGAGCGAGACCGACATCTCTTCGTCTTTTGCGCCAGCGACCGGCCCCACGGCCGCCACCACGCTCCCGCCGCAGATCGCCGTGCCGACGGAGATCAACAGCGCCGCCGTCGGCTCGACGTTGAGCAGCCGCCCCAGCCCGATCCCCAGCGCCATCGTCGCCGCAATCCCCAGCGCCGTGTAGATGAATCCGGAGCGCCCCGCCCGCAGCACCTCATGCAGATTCATCCCGAACCCGAGCCCCACCACGCACACCTGCAGCAGCGTCTTGGAGAAGGACTTCGTCTCTTTCGGATAGGGATGTGTAAAGGCGAGGCCGAACACCAGTCCCACCGCCAGCGCAATCGGCGGCGATTTCAGGACCGCAATCAGAATCAGTGCGAGAAAGAAGATGATTTTTGGAAGCATGCGCGCGAAGTATATGCACGCCTCCACCGGCTGTCTAATGCGCGGGCGCTCGGCGTTCCCAAGCCCCTCAACAAAATCCTAAAAATTTCGACGCCTTCGCCTTGGGGGAAAACACGCAAACCACGACGCCCGTTTCATTCATCCCCGCCACCCCCCGGTTGAGAAAGATTTCAGGTAAGAGAGTAAAAGGGATTCAAGCGCTACGGGCCGACCCTCACGAGGCGGAACCCGAGATTGACGTCGCGAAAGCCGGGCGCGTCGTGGTGGCGATACGCCGACCGGCAACCAACGGCGCGGCGGCGCCATCCGCCGCCGCGAAAAACGCGGTACGAGCCTGCCTTGGGGCCCAGTGGATCGACGACCACGCCCTTTTTTTCACATTCCGCATAGTATTTTTCATCGTACCAGTCTGAACACCATTCCCAGACGTTACCGTGCATATCATAAAGACTGAATGGATTCGGCTTCTTTGCCCCTACCGGATGCGTCTTCCCATCGGAATTATCGCGGAACCACGCATATTCACCGAGTTGCGATGCATCATCCCCAAAACTATACGTCGTGGTCGTCCCGCCGCGCGCGGCATATTCCCATTCCGCCTCGGTCGGCAAGCGAAATCCATTACCCAGCTTTTTCAGGAACGTCTGCACGTCATTCCACGAAACCATCTCGACCGGCAGGTCGTCCCCTTTGAATCGGCTAGGATTAATGCCATCGCCCATCACGGTCACCCACTGCGCCTGCGTGACTGGATACTTTCCGATCGAAAAGGGAGAAACCCGGACTCGGTGCGGCGGCTTTTCCCTATCCGACTGATTCGAGCCCATCACAAACTCCCCGCCGGGCAGGGAGACCATCTCGATCCGATCGACGATCGATACAGACGCTGGAGGTTGCGCGATAATGCGGGGCTTCTCTTTTGGAACCACGGGCAGAGGCGGGGGCGAAGCCGCCGGTCTGGTCTTCCCCTCCTTCTTCAACTGAAACTCGATCGCCCGCAGCAACTCGTCGAAGCCGTCATCTTCGAACAGATCTACCCATTGAATCTCGGAGAGGCTCGCCGGCACGTCGCAATCATCCAGCCGCGCGGGAATCAGCCAGACGTCGTCTTCGAGTTTCTCCTCGACGTGCTCCAACGCCTGCTTGATCTCTTTCTGCAGAAAGCCGCGTTTGTTGATCGAGGTGGCGGAAAGGCAGACGAGGGCGAAGTCCGCGCGCTTGAGCGCCTGCTTGATGATCGGCTCCCAGCGTTGGCCGGGCAGGATATGCTCCTGGTCGAGCCAGGGCTGCAGCCCGGCCGCGACCAGCTTGTGATAGAGATCCTTGACGCGCGCTTGATCTTCCCGCGCGTAGCTGATGAAGATTTGAATCTGATCCATCGCCCGCCGAAATGGGAACCCGTGACTGTTGCAAGCCGGAAATCAAC
>CAZXNN010000571.1:0-2302 GCA_964641915.1 uncultured Nitrospira sp.
GGAATCCTGGTTGTCTCGTCCCTCATCGGCGCCGTCCTCGCGAGCAGGGGAGGGGATGAGAAGAAGCTGAAGACGATCCAGAATCTAAACGCCAGGATTCGTTCCTGGTGGGTAATGGCCGCGGTTTTTTCGGCGGGCATCTGGCTGGGGCATGCCTTCACCACGGTGATGTTCGCGGCGGTCTCCTTCCTGGCGATGCGTGAGTTTATTACTCTGACAAAGACGGAGCGCGCAGATCATGAGGTCTTATTTTGGGCGTTCTTTGTCATTACTCCATTGCATTACCTTCTGGTGGGGGTGCGCTGGTATGGGCTCTTCACCATTTTTATCCCCGTCTATGCCTTTGCGTTCATCCCCTTCCGGCGAGTGTTGGCGGGAGTGACCAAGGGCTTTCTCGCCAGCACGGCCAGAATCCAATGGGCGCTGCTGGTCTGCGTCTACGCGGTGAGCCATGTGCCGATGGTCCTGGCCTTGCCGCTGAAAAACTATGAGGGGCAGAATCCGAAGCTGCTGTTCTTCTTTGTGCTGACGGCGCAGTTCAGTGATGTCCTCCAGTATGTGTGGGGGAAGACTTGCGGCAAACATCCCGTGGCACCCCACGTCAGCCCTCACAAAACTTGGGAAGGCACGGTCGGAGGCATTGCCACCACCGTGCTGATCAGCACTTGCTTGTGGTGGGCGACTCCCTTTTCGCCATGGCAGGCTGCTCTCATGGCGCTCCTGATTTGCCTGGCGGGATTTTTCGGGGGCCTGGTTTTATCCGCCGTAAAGAGGGATCTTGGCGCGAAAGATTGGGGGGCCTCCATTGCTGGCCACGGTGGTTTCATGGATCGGATTGATTCCCTCTGCTTTGCTGCCCCATTGTTTTACCATCTCAGTAGTTTCTATTTTGGAACCGGAATGGATCCGCGTCCGCCAGATTGGATTTTGCATTGGCTCGGAAAGTGAACGCGGGGTTCGGAATCGGGACGCGTAAGCCTTCCCTGCAAGGTTCATACTCCTTTCGATGTCCTCTGCGCCGCATTTCCCGAGGCGCTTCGTCGTGGCTGGCCGATTCCTGGCTGTGGTCGCGCGCGGGGCGGCATTGTCTGGCTTTGCGGCGGCTCAGAATGCTGATGGAGTGGATTTTTCGAGAAGCAGGTGCGCCCCATTTTGATCACGCGCAGCAAAGACTGGAACTCACAGAAAGCGGGTAAATTCAAGGGTGGACTGGCATTGGACAGTCGCGATGTGTTACCGAAAGGCTGCGATACTGGCCCTGGTCTGGTGGCGGGTGATCCTGAGAATAGGTTGATCGACGATGCCGTGCGCTACAAGCTTCATGACCTCCAAATGCCGCCGCAAAAGGCGATCCCGGCTGCGGAGGTGAAGTCGCTGGGGGAATGGGTGCGCATGGGAGCCTTTTGACCCGCTCCAAAGTTGCGACGACTTTTCCGGTGAAGCCGCCGAGGGGCATCGAGAGTGCCAAGGTTTGCCAGCAATTGGCCTTCCAACTTGTCGGGGGCGTTTCGCCGCCCGAAAGTCACGGGCTTGGGGGCAACCATCGCGCTGGGGAGGGCTTGGCTCTCTCGCTACTACCTGGTGAACTCGTTCAACAAGGATCGGCCGTTGGATCGCCTCTTGGCGGAGCAGTTGGCAGGCGACTTTTTGCCTGCCCGCACTCCCGACGAACGCCACGAAAATGCTTTAGCCACCGCTTTTCTGCACTTGGGAGAGAGGGACTGGCAGACTCCCCTCCAACCCGTCCCCAAGGGCGGAGAGAGAACGGAGGGGGAAATGCAATACCGTCCTATGGCGTTGGTCAAGTAGGGAAGCGAAATTTTCCGCCGGGGTTAGGGGATCAATTTTTTGAGGAAAGGGTTGAGCGGCATCTGTTAGGTGCCTCCCAAGATTGGGATACTTCCCAGGTAAACATCTTCGATCTCCCGCGAGGAAGCCTGCTATCCGAGCGACTGCCGTGGTTCTTGTTGCAAAGCGCCAGTTGACCGATTCGGTCCAGGGAAAAGAAAAAGCGTTCACATTTTGCAAACGGATGGATCGTTTCGGATCGCTAAAAAGGAATTACCGCCGCGCGACATTCGTGACAGAAGAAACAGGAGGGCACCTCAGTAATTCAAGCTGGATCAGTCATGACAACGGTCCTTGGTATTTTGTTCTCGAGCCGGGTCCGCCAGGCAGGTCTATCCGAGAATGTCCGCCTTGGTCTGTCAGGGGAAGAGCCGCCACAGAATGACGGCAAGCTGCCGGGCAAAGGCCACGACCGCCTTTTTGCGCGCCGTTGCAGGGCGACCGGGATCGCCCA
>CAZXNN010000572.1:0-2297 GCA_964641915.1 uncultured Nitrospira sp.
GGCCGCCGCAATCCCCCGGAGCGGAGAGTTTGAGCAGGCCTTCAGCTCTGACGCAGGGCAAGAAGCGCTGCGCAATCGCGTGACACTGTTGCACTGTACTACCGAATATCCTGCGCCGTTTAGCGAGGTAAATTTGCTCGCGATGGACACCATGGCCGAGGCTTTTGGGTTGCCTGTCGGCTACTCGGATCACACCATGGGGATCCATATCTCGTTGGTTGCTGTGGCTCGGGGGGCTCGGCTGATTGAGAAGCATCTCACGATGGATCGCACGTTGACGGGCCCGGATCACAAGGCATCGTTGGAGCCGGAAGAATTGAGACAGTTAGTGCGTCAAATTCGTGAGGTTGAGCTGGCGCTGGGTAGGGGGCTCAAGTATCCCACCGTATCGGAGCGGAAGAATCGCGCTGTGGCAAGGAAGAGCCTGGTTGCGGCCCGGGCCGTTCGTGCGGGAGAGCTGTTTACCGCAGATAACCTGACCAGTAAAAGGCCGGGCACCGGGGTCAGCCCGTTTGCGTACTGGCAAACCTTAGGGCAAGCGGCGCGCCGTGATTACAATCCTGACGAAGCGCTGGATGCGTAAGTGAGGACCAGGCTGGCAAGGCGGAACTTGCTTGAAGGGCTCCGGATGTATCGTGTCAGGGTGGCGGGGTGCGGTTGCCTTGAGCGCACCGCAGGTATCGCAAGAGCGCCAGTGCGGCAGTCGCAAGATGAATATCTGTTGGCGATCGGACGTAACTCCTTAGTTCAGATTGGATTGAGCACGTAATGGCGGATTGGAAAGATGTGATCGTTTCTTCCGACACGACGTTGGGCGAGGCGATTGCCAAGGTTGATTCGGCGGGACTGCAGGTCGCTCTCGTGCTGGCCGCAGATACCTCTTTGCTGGGAATTCTGACGGATGGGAACATCCGTCGTGCCATTTTGGCCGGCAAGAGTCTCCAAGTTCCCGTTTCATCAGTGATGAATGTGCGACCGACTACGGTCACAGCATCCACCCCTCGCGATGAAATGCTCGCACTCATGCGGAGGAAAGTGCTCCATCATCTCCCCGTGGTGGATGATGCGGGGCGAATCGTCGGACTGGTGACGCTTGACGAGATCATCGGCGCTTCGCACCGTCCCAATTGGGTCGTGCTCATGGCCGGCGGGTTAGGAACGCGGCTGCAGCCTCTGACCGATGATTGTCCTAAACCATTACTGGAAGTTGGCGGTAAGCCGATCCTGGAAACCATCCTTGAGAGCTTTGCCGAACAGGGGTTCAAGCAGATCTTTCTGTCCGTCAATTACAAAGCTGAGATGATCCGTAATCACTTTGGCTCGGGGGATCGCTGGGGCGTGCAGGTAGAATATTTACATGAAGGCCCTCGTCTTGGCACTGCCGGCGCGTTGTCGCTCTTGCCTAAAAGGCCCACGGCTCCAGTGGTCGTTATGAACGGCGATCTATTGACGCGCCCGAATTTTGAAAATATCTTACAGTTTCATCTGGCTCAGGGCGCCGTTGCCACCATGGTCGTTCGCGAATATGATTTTCAGGTGCCGTATGGCGTGGTTCGGCTCAATGGCACGCGGATCGAAAGCATCGAAGAAAAACCGGTACAGAAGTTTTTCGTCAATGCCGGCATTTATGTGCTGTCGCCGGAAGCGCTCGAGTACCTGCCAGCAGGGACATGCTTTGATATGCCTGTTCTGTTCGAGCACTTGGTTGCTGCAGGCAAGACCGTTGCCGCCTATCCCTTGCGGGAATACTGGCTGGATATCGGGCGACTGGATGATTTCGAACGGGCGCAGCGAGAGTGGGTCAAAGATAAGGCATGAGAGCCTTGGTGCTTGGCTACGGGTCTATCGGCGCCCGACATACTCGTTTATTGGGCGAGGCAAAGTGTTCCGTGGCTGTGCTGAGTCGCCGCTCGATCGATGTGACCCCGTGCTACTCGGAGTTAGCCCACGCGCTTTCCGACTGGAAGCCGGAGTATGTGGTGGTGGCAGGTCGAACCAATGAGCACCGTCTCACGCTTGATGGGTTGATTCATTGCGGGTTTCGGGGGCGGGTATTAGTCGAGAAACCTCTCTTCGATCGTGTCGCGCCGCTTCCCTCTCATAACTTTTCGGTCGCCGCTGTCGCGTACAATCTCCGCTGTCATCCTTTGTTAGTCAGGTTAAAGTCACTACTGGAAGACGCGGGCGGTTTGGTTGCGGCGAATGTGTACGTTGGGTCATATCTCCCGGCGTGGCGACCGAAAAGTGATTATCGTCAAAGCTATTCTGCAAGCAGGGAGCAGGGCGGCGGTGCCTTG